>JAKALX010000203.1:0-4667 GCA_021823905.1 Chloroflexota bacterium
GCCAGCGAACGCGAACGCGGCGGAAGCGGTTCCCCTGGGGCCGGTAACGAGCTTGAGGCCGAGGAGCAGGTGGTCGTGTTGCGCGGGCGTGAGGGGGAGTGCGCCGCGATCGGTGGCGGGCTGGCCCGCGAGGACGACCGGTGTCCTGAGGTCGTTGTTGACAAAGGCGCTGTAGGCGTTGGCGAGCTGGAGAGGCGTGATCAAGAGGTCTCCCTGCCCGATCGCGAGGTTGACTTCGTCGCCCGGGTACCACGGCTGGCCGTTTTTCGCTTTCTTCCAGGCAGCGTCGGGGACCTGGCCGTCTTCCTCCCCCAGGCCGACGACGCCGGTCGCGGCGCCGAAGCCGAACTGTTTCGCCATCTTCGAGAGGGCGCCGTCGGTCTTGTTGTAAAGCGTCAAGCCGATCTGATAGAAGACCGTGTTGCACGACCGCATGAGGCCCTCGGCAATGGTGAGGGGCCCCTGGGAGCCCTCCCAGTTGTGCCGCGGCGGGTCGAGGCCGTTCCAGACGGCCGTGCAGTTGATCTCGTCGTGCGGAGTGAAGCCACCGTAAACAAGGCCGGCCGCGCCAGTGACCAGCTTGAAGGTGGAGCCGGCGGAATAGAGGCCGCTCGTCGCGCGGTTGGTAAGGGGTCCGTTCGGCGCCCTGGTGATCGCGTCGAGCGCGGCAGCGTCGTTGCGTTCGAAGGCATCGGGATCGAACGACGGGGACGAGTTGAGGGCGAGAATGCTGTTCGAGCGGGGATCGATGACCACGGCTGCTCCCGGGCGGTTCGCGAGGCGGCCGGCGGCGGCGCGCAGGGTGTTGGCGTCGAGGGTGGTACGCACGTCGCGGCCGGGAACGAACTCAGTCGTCGCGAGCGTCCGGTAGGTGGTCGTGCTGTCGGCCTCGACGACGCGCAGCGTTCCGCCGGGCTTGCCGGCCAGGACGGCATCCTGGGAGAGCTCCAATCCGACGGCGCCGGTGCGATCGCCGGGGCGATAGCCCGTGCCGCGGCGCTTCGCGAGCTCCTCGGCCGTGAACTCGCGGGTGTAGCCGACGACGTGGGCCGCCGCGGGTCCGAGCGGATGGACGCGCTGAGATTCGAGATAGAGGAGAAGACCCGGCACGGAGTTCGCAAGCCCGACCGCCTCGTCCCGCTTCTCATCGCTGACCTGGCCGACAGCGACGCGCTGCTTCGGGCCGGCGGTGCTGGCGAAGGCGCGGTCGACCTGGTCGCGGCTGAAGCCAAACGCCACGAGCTTCGCGGTGACGGCCGCGCGGTCGGTGACGAGGCTGCGATTGAGGCCGAGGAAACGCACGTCGCGCGTGACGGCGAGCTGGACGCCGTTCCGGTCCAGGATCGCGCCGCGGGTAGGGCGCTGGACATCGCTCTTCATGCTCCGGCCGTTGGCAAGGTCGGGATGGATGGCGGTGGGATCCCAGGCGACGAGCCAGTTGGAGGGGCCGCGGGTAAGGATGAGGGTGGTGGAGTATTCGAAGTCGCCGAAATAGGCTGTGCTGAGGTGGACGGCAAGCGTCGCCGCTCCATCCTTCGCCGCGACGGTCCGGGCCTGGAGATCGGTCTCCGTTGTCTCGGTGTCGAACTGGCTATAGGCGGCGGCGAAAACCGGATACGGGATCGCCCGCTGCGACGCGGGGTCGAGAAGCAGGTAGAGGGCATTGGTGTCGCCGGATGTCCAGCCAGCAGCGAACGCGTCGGCGGTAGCCTGGGGCGAGCCGCGGCGAGCGCTCACAGCTCCGGTGGAGTCCGACCCTCCCGCTGAATCGCGGGTAAGGGCACGGACCGCGGCAACGGCGCCGCCGACGAGCAACCCGGCCAGCACGGCAGCGGCAAAGACGCGTCGCATCGAATCTCCCGGCCCTCGGACACCACACCCCGCGCTCCGGATTGTAGCAGCGCTTGGAGTAGTGCTGTTGCTCGCCGGGGGAGCCTGTGGCGGATCGAGCAAGACGGGGAGCGGCTCCCGGCCCGGGCCAACGGTCGTCCGCCCGGCGCCAAGCGGCGAGCCGCGGACGGTGCGCCTGGGATTCAGCAGTCTGCCGCCAGAGCAGACGAGCGACGCCTACATCGGCGCGTTCGCGACGGCCGCACAGTACGCCGACGTGGTGCTCATCCAGCGCGCGCCGCCGTGGGAGGATTTCCTGCCGGGCGGACGCGTTTCGCGGCAAACGTCGGACAACACACGCATCGAGACGCAGCTCCTGAACCAGTACAAGAACCTGAAGGTGTATTACGCGATCGATCCGACGGACGGGGTGGTCCAGCGCAGCCGGATCGCGAACCTGCCGCAGAGCGTCGACCCGCAGGCGGGTTTCCTCGACCCGGGCATCCGGGAGTCGTTCCTGGCCTACACGGCGTACGTGGCCAAGAACTACCACCCGGACTACCTGGCGCTCGGGGTGGAGATCAACATGATGGCCGAGCGTTCACCGCGGCAGTTCGAGGCGTTCGTTGCGCTTTACAAGGACGCATACGCCGTCGCGAAGGCGGCGAGCCCGAAGACGAAGGTGTTCCCGACATTCCAGTTGGAGGACCTGCTTGGAACGTTCGAGGCGGTCCACCCGCCGCATTGGGAGCTCATCGACCCGTTCCGGGGAAAGATGGACGCGCTTGCGATCAGCACGTACCCGTTCCTGGCCCAGGTGCGAACGGCCGCCGACCTGCGGCCCGACTATTACGCGCAGTTGAAGCAGCACTGGAGCGGGGAGATCCTGATCGCGGAAGCGGGGTGGGCTTCGGCGCCGGTCGAGGGCCAGGTGAACGTGGGCACGGAAGAGGACCAGCAGGCGTTCCTGGTACGGCTGCTCAACGACGCGTCGGCGAACGGGTTCAGCCTCGTGGTCTGGTTTGCGGCCCTGGACCCGGCGTTCGCGCAGAGCGGGGCCGCCTCGGTGTTCAAGGACATCGGCCTGCGGCACAGCGACGGCGCCAACAAGCTCGCCTGGAGCACGTGGGAAGAGTGGGCGCGGCGGCCGATCAAGCCGTGACGAGGGCCGAATGGGCGGGTGACCCGTGAAGCGAGACCATCTGCTGCAGGCCGCGGTGCTTTGCGGCCTGGCGGCGCTCGGCCTCTCGCTGTATGTGGGATGGCACGGGGCGCCGCTGTCCGGCGACCTGTGGCTCACCGCGCAGATCCAGAGGGTGGGCCAGCTCGAACGAAACGCGGGGCTGATCAACAGGGCCCCGATGTTGCTGTGGTACGTGTTTTCGGCGGCGTCTCTGCTCGTTGCGTTCGGCGGGCGGCTCGGGCAGCGTGCGCGGGCGGTACCGTCGCGGCAGGAAGCGCTCTCGGCGATGGCGCTGGGGATCGTGCTGGTGTTCGGCGACCAGCTGCTCAAGGAGATCCTGCGTTCGCCGCGGCCGAGCGTCGACCTCGGCGTGCGGGTTGACCAGGCCTTCCCCGGTTACGGATTCCCGAGCGGGCACGTGTACAGCGACATGCTGCTCTACGGACTGCTCGCGGCCATCGCTCCCGCATGGTTGCCGGGCTGGCTGGTGCTGCCGGCCCGAGCGCTGGCGGTGGCCATCATCCTTCTTGCGGGACCGGCGCGAGTGGTCGTGGGCGCGCACTGGCCGAGCGACACGCTCGGGGGTTACCTCTGGGGCAGCGCGGCGCTCTGCCTGTCACTCTGGTTTGGGCGCTGGGTGGCGCGGCGGGGATAGCTCGGACGACGGACGCGCTGGGAAGACGCTATGAAGACGTGCCCTGCGAGCGCGCCAGGCGGTAAACACAGATGCTGTCGCCGGCGAGCCGGAATTGGCGGCGCTTGACCGTTTGGGCGTCGAGGACCTCGCCGAGATACGCGAGCTCATGCTCACAGTGGGCGGGGAACTCGCGGGCGAGCTCGAGGACGGGACAGTTGACCAGGCGCAATTCGCACGACTCATCTTCGACGGCAGCGATCTCGGGGAGGAATCCGTTGCTCGCGAGAAACGGGCGGAGCTTCGAGAGCGACTGATACAGGTCCGGATCCGCAACTCGGGGCCTCAGTTTGGCGGCCCGGTCATCGAACATCCCACGAATGGCCGCGCTGGCGCTGCCCGGCTCACGCCGCTCCATGGCGTCGAAGATCATTTGAACGTAGCCGCTGTAGGAGCGGGGGAAGAGCGCGTCACCGGAAGCCGAGAGCGCGTAGCGGTGGCTGGGGCGGCCCACGCCATGCCGCTCGGGGCGGACCTCGACGTAGCCGTCGGAGACGAGCAGGGCCATGTGGGCGCGAATCCCGCTCGGCGACAGGCCGGCCTGCCTGGCAAGCTCCAAGACACTCCGTGGCCCGCAGTGCTTCAGCGTGTTCAGCAAGCCGCGCCGTGGTTCGGGCAGCGTATCGACGATGACCGTGAGCTCAGCCATGGCGGCCAGCCGACCATTTCGCGTGCATCGGCTGCGAGTATAGCCCGAATGTCCGGCGCACGGATACTGTTCGGACAAGACGACCTTTCTGTTTAGAATTTTGCTCGCGGACGCAAATGGGTGCGTCTCATGTTTGTGCGTGTGTTGGACGGAGGGAGTCGCGAACGTGAGTGAGGGGGTGGGCACCACCGGCGCTTCGCGGGAGCTCCCATGCGTATCACGGTACGCGCTCCCTACAGGTCGCGCCTCGGATGGTGTCTGGGCTCTCCAGCCTCGGCTGGGTCGCTTCGATGCAAGAACATGAGACGCAC
>JAKALX010000203.1:4677-6736 GCA_021823905.1 Chloroflexota bacterium
CGCTATTCGCGGACGCCCACACGTGTGATCACGCTGCCAACGGGGCCGCTGACCCAGTTGGCGAGGTAGGCGCCGAACTTCCCCGCCTCGCCGCCGGCAACGACCAGGACAATGTCCTCGGGGCGGCGGAACTTGGCAAGCAAGGTGTCGGGGCCGAGACGTTGCACCTGCTCGGCGGTGAGCCCTTCGGCGCAGAAGTCGTCGCGAGCGAGATCGCGAGCCGGGCGGAGGGTGACCTCCTGGATGCGGGCGCGCACCTGGTCTTTCGACCAGCCGTCCTTCGCAAACGTGTCCACGTGCTCGGGCGGGACAACGACGACCGTCTCGCCCTGGTTGTACTGCTTCGGGTGGCCCATGGCGGCGAGGGCAAGGCCGTAGCTGGTGGCGAGCGAGCGGGCGTCGCGGGCGAGCTGGTCGACGATCGGCGTTGGCGAGCAGCCGGCATAGACGGTCACCACGCTGGCGCCCGGCTCGAAACCGCGTTCGACGTGGAGCGGCGGCCAGTTGCTGCGCTCCTCGAACTCGGCGAAACAGAACGAGAGCTTGCCGGGCTGTCCGAGCGCCGCCCGATCAACCTCGCCGGGACGGCCGCCACCGACGTTGCGGACGACGAGCTGGACGGCGCGGCCGATCGTCGAATTAGCGCGGTTGCCCTGGCCGAGGGCGTTCATGCGGTAGTTCATGCCGATGCGGTCGCGAATCGGGCCGTTGACGACGATGACCGGGCCGGGGAAGTGCGTGGTCGCGAGGACGCCGTGCATGTTGAACTGGTCGGTGGTGACTGCTTCGACCGCGGCGATGACGACCGGCAGGTATTCCGGTTTGCAGCCCGCCATGACGGCGTTGATCGCGATCTTTTCGATCGTGACGGGGGCGAGGTTCGGAGGGACGACACCGACGACCTCCCCTGGGTCGCGCTTCGTACCGGAGAGCATGCGCAGGACACGTTCTGGGCTTGGCGGGATGACGGGCAGGCCGTCGGTGAGACCCTGGTCGAACATGAACTCGAAGGGGTCGTCTGAGTCGCCGATCTCGATCCGGCGGGCACGAAGGGGGTTGCCGCTGGCTTCGGCTGCAAGCCGTTCGGCAATGCCGGGCTCGACGGACCTGGAACCACAGCCGGGGCGCCAGTCCGGGTAGGCTGCCCAATCGATCGTCGGCGCCGGCGCCAGGGTCAGCGAGATGAGGCGATGAAGCAGTTGCTGCCAGTCGTCCCGGCTGAAGCCGACGAAACGATCGAGCTCGGCGCCTTCTGCGTCGGCGAGAATCACGGTCGGCACGGTGTCGAGGTCGTATGCGAACGATGTCTTCAGGGCCGAATCGTCGAGCAGCGTGACGCCGGGAAAGCGCCGGCCAAGAGCGCGGCCGCTGTCGGGGTCCTGGGTCACGGTCCAGATGTCCATCGCTTCGCCGAAGGCCCCGGCGGCGGCCTGGATCAGCGGCATGGAGAGGATGCAGGTCGGGCAGTCCTCTTTGACGAAGCAGAGGAGGGCGTGGCGTCCCGACGGAAAGGCGCGCGTCGCGCCGTCGAGATCGGCGAGGGCAAAGGGCGGGAGCGGAGCTGCCTCGGTCATGGGCGACAGTGTAGACCAGAGACCGGAGACCAGAGACCAGAGACCGGAGACTGGGAAGGGGGCCGAGTCACCGGCGAAGGCCGTAGGATGTGAGCGTGCTGATCGACGCCCATACGCATGCTTTCGCGCCTGGAACCGACTCCGAGCGGGTGGCGATCTGCGCGCGGGATGAAACGTTCGCGGAGCTGTATGCCGACCCGAAGGCAAGGCTCGCGACCACGGCGGACCTTGTTTCGGCGCTGGACCTGGCGGGGATTGAACGGGCGGTCGTTGCAGGCTTCGCGTTCCGGCACGAGCGCGATCTGGCGGCGCAGAATGACCATCTCCTTGTTTCGGCGCGCGAATGTGAGCGGCTTGTGCCGCTGGCGACGCTCAACCTCTCGCATCCGGGCTGGCGGGCTGCCGCCGAGAAGGCGCTGGCGGCGGGCGCCCGCGGGTTTGGGGAGCTGCGGCCCCACAACCAGGGCTGGGATCCGCTGGGAAGC
>JAKALX010000204.1 GCA_021823905.1 Chloroflexota bacterium
CGGCGTCGCTCGCCAAGGCGATCGCCGAGCTCGAGAAGCAGATGAAGGCGGCGGCGAAGCGGCTGGAGTTCGAAGAGGCGGGGCAGCTCCGCGACCGCATCAAGGAGTTGCGCGCGCAGCAGATCTACAAGACGTGAGATGCGGGCTCCCGGGCATGGGAACCGGCCATCACGGCTACGCGTCCGACGCCCACGCCCCCCCGTTGACGAGCCGCGCAAGCGAGTGACACCATCGCTGCACTAGCCCAGCGCCGCGACGGTCCGTGACGGCCTGCCGCGAGGAAACCGGTTAGAATGACAGGAGGAGTTGGCAAATTATGGACGAGGATCAACCTATTGATCCGCGGCATCCCTCCGGAGCAGAGGCGAGCGCCCCCGGTAACAGCGAGCCCGACGAACCGACCGTCAGGTTCACGATGCGGTTCGAGCCCATGACCATCGAGCATCTCGGACTCAAACTCTACAGTCAGTTTCCGCCCGTCATTAGCGAGCTCGTGTCGAACGCGTACGACGCGGAGGCTACGAAGGTTGAGATCTCCGTTCCCACCGACGCCATCACCGAGGAGTCAGAGGTTGTCGTCCGCGACTACGGCGTCGGGATGGACGCGCATGAGATACAGGACGAGTACCTCCCGATAGGTCGTAACCGGCGTGGCCCCGAATCCCAAGAAACGAAGTCCAAGAACGCCAAGCGGACGGTCACGGGCCGTAAGGGACTGGGCAAGCTGTCGGCGTTTGGCGTAGCGCTACAGTCCGAGGTGCGGTGCATTCGAGCTGGGAGGGAGATCACCTTTTGCCTCGACTACGAGGAGATCCGCAATTGGTCGCGGATGCACGGAAACTCCGAGTACGAGCCGGAGATCGTGACCGAGAGGACGGGCCCAACTGACGAACCGGATGGAGTCGAAATCACACTGAAGAAACTGCGACGCAAGACTCCGGTGGACGCCGCATCGTTGCGCACCAGTCTCGCCCGCCGGCTCTCGGTCATCGGAGGCCAGACCTTCTCCGTCTTTGTGAACGGCGCAGAGGTGGCGGCCAGCGACAGGGTGTCCCAGGCAGATTGCCGCGTTGGCTGGTCATGGAATGTCGAAGAGGTCCCCCATGGCCCGGTAGTCGACGGAAGCGATGTAGTCCGCGGTTGGTTCGGGTTCCTGGAGAAGGCCCGCCAGGTCGGTCGTGGCGTTGACATCTTCGCGACGGGAAAGGCGGTTGAACTCAGCAGCTACTTCAACCTGTCGAGCACACACGCGCAATACGCCCGCGCGTACCTAGTCGGGCAGATCCACGCCGACTTCCTGGATGCCCCTGGGGAGGACCTGGTGTCCACGGCGCGCAACGGCGTTATCTGGGAGCAACCCCGCGCACAGAAGCTGGAGGCGTGGGGGCAGGCCACGGTGAAGTGGGCATTCGAGAGGTGGGTGGAGAAGCAGAGGGAGAGCAAGACCAAGAGGATCTTCGACGAGGGCAACTTCGGTCAGTGGCTCGAAGGACGGACGGCGCGCGAGCGACGCACGGCACAGCGCCTCGTCGAGACGCTGGCGGACGACCCCAAGATCGACGACAGCTCGATCCCCCGGTTGATCGAGATCGTCAAGAGCAGCATCGAGCACCGCGCATTTGAGGAGGTCGTGGGCGCCCTTTCCGCCGAGACCAGCACGGTCGAAACCCTGCTCCAACTCTTCGACGAATGGCGGATCATCGAAGCGCGAGAGTGGCTGGCACTGATGGACGGTCGCCTCCACGCAATCGAGAAACTGCACGGCTTCATCGACGAAGGCGCGCTCGAAGTCCAACAGATGCAGCCGCTACTTGCCAAGAACCTCTGGATACTCGACAGGTCTTGGACCGAGGCGGACGAGCAGCCGACGTACTCGAACCTCCTCCGGAAACACTGCAAGGAACCGAAGGATATTGCCGCGGAGGACCGCCGGCTGGACATATTTGCGGTCCGCGCGGGAGGCGCGGCGACGGTCGTGGAGATCAAACGACCCGAGAAGACCCTCTCTCGCGACGACCTTGACCAGGTCGAGAAGTACGTGGACTGGGCGCGGGACAATATCGTGGGGACTGGGCCCGACGCTCCCAAGTACGTCAACGGGCTGCTGGTCGTGGGAAGGCACAACTCAGCCGGGGGCATACCCGCGAAGGTGCGACGGCTTGAGGGGGATGACATCAGGATCCAGACCTACCGCGACCTGTACGAGGGCCAGAAGCAGCTATACCGAGAGTTCGACCGAAGGCTCAGGGTGGTGGCGCCCGAGTACGTACGGGCTGGGCAAACGGCAACCGTGGAGGTCAAGCGCGCCCGCGGCAGAGCCACCAGAAAGGGGACAGGAAGGGGCGGCTCCAGGAAGAAACCGGCCAAGCGTCGCGGGAGCCTCCGCTGATGTTAAGACAGCTCGTTGCCGTCGACCTGTTCGCGGGTTGCGGCGGACTGACGCTTGGCCTGAAGGACGCGGGGTTTCGGGTGGCCGCCGCCGTGGAGATCGACTCCACGGCGGTCAAGACGTACCGCTCCAACCACCGGGGCACGCGCCTCCTCGACACCGACATCCGCAAGGTCGACGCCCCTACCCTCCTCACCGCGACACCCGCGGGTCAGATTGACCTGCTGGTTGGCTGCGCACCCTGCCAGGGTTTCTCCTCGCTCACGCGTAAGTGGAAGCGCGACGATCCGCGGAACAGTCTGATGCTTGACATGGCGCGCCTTGTCGAGACCGCCAAGCCGACGGCGGTCGTGATGGAGAACGTGCCGGGGATCCGCACAGTGGGCGCGGAGCTGCTCCGCGAGTTCGTGAGGCGCCTGCGACGAGCCGGTTACTACGTCCTGAGCGATGTGGTCCAGATGGCCGACTTCGGCGTGCCACAGTTGCGAAGGCGTTTCGTGCTGACCGCTGGGCGCGGCTTCGTCATGCCGCTTCCCATACCCACCCACGCGCGGAAGCCCTTGGAGGGAAGCCGTGTGAAGCCGTGGCGCTCGTTGCGCGAGGCCATCGGCGGGCGACCGGCCCCCACCACGCTCGCGCGTTCCAGGCGCGCTGGCGGCCCTATGAGGCTGAACTGGCACGTCGTGCGGGACCTACACGACGCTGTGAAGGTGCGCCTCCGGGCGGCGGAGCCCGGGCAGACGTGGCTGAACTCGGACGAGGCCATCCGCCCCACGTGCCACCGCGGCGGCTATGTCGGATTCACCAACGTGTACCAGCGGATGTCATGGGATCAGCCCAGCGTGACCATCACGGCTGGGTGCACGTCCCCTGCCAAGGGAAGGTTCGGCCATCCAGATCGGAGGCGCTACACCATCTCCGTCCGCGAAGCGGCGACGATCCAGACCTTCCCCGAGGGATATCAGTTCTCTTCCGACCACATGGACGCAGTGTGCGAGATGATTGGGAACGCGGTGCCACCGCTGTTTGCGAAGTGTCTCGGGGAGACCATCAAGGCACGGCTCCGAGACCACTACCGGGCCATAGGGGTGTGAGCGGCAACTACGCCAGCGATCCAGCGACATCGCGGAGGATGGCCAGGGTCCGGCGAATCGACACTCCCGCGGAACTGGCAGTTCGGTCAGCCCTCCACAGCGTAGGCGTGCGATTCCGCGTCAGGAACAGCGACCTGCCCGGCAAGCCCGACCTCGCCAACCGCAAGCGCGGCTGGGTCATCTTCGTGCACGGCTGCTTCTGGCACCGGCATCGGGGATGCCCGAGAGCCACAATCCCTGTCCACAATCGACCCCTGTGGGAGCGGAAGTTCGCCCGGAATGTCGCGCGTGACCGTCGCGTGCGACGCGCCCTGAACCGCCTTGGATTCCGCTGCTTCACGGTCTGGGAGTGCGACGCGCTCCGGCACACGGACCAGGTGGTGCGCCGGCTTCTTGTGGGCATCGCCGCTATCTAGCGGAGATCGGCCCTCCCGGGCGTTACCACCACATGGGGATCGAGGAGTTCGAGTGCACCGCGATCTCCGCCGCTCTGCGCCCCGACTCATCGATATTCACGCCCTGATCATGCCTGGCCCACCTTGAACCGAGCAATTCAGGACCTGAAGGCACGGAGTGACCTTGGGTCACGTCTTGACAGCAGATCCAGGGTTCAGGTAATACTTTACGCTAGAGGTTCATGGGAAGTGTCCTTGCATGAGAATGAGTTTCCGGAGGTCGGATCTCTTCGTCAGCAATGGCGGGAGTTTGATCTCTTTCTGTTGGCTCCCAGTGACTCAGAGCGAATTCTCTACGCGCCACTGCTCAAGGCTGTGTTTCTCCTCGGCAAGGCCACGTGGGAACGTGCGGCACGCGGCCATCTCAGCACGAGTTTGGAAAAACGGCTGCTACGTCGCGTGCCGCAGGCGGTCCAACCGAGAACCGGGCCGCCCCGGGGTTTTCATCTTGGCCTGGGATTGACCCTCGACTGCACGCTCGGTTGCGTCTATTGCCACGCTGACGCAGGGCGGCCAACGAACGCGGATCCTCGCGTAATGGAAGCTGCCGTGAGATACGCTTTCGCGGAGGCGAAGAAGACATCCTCGAAGATCTTGTCTGTGTCCTTTGCGGTTGGAGGCGAAGCGACGCTGGCGTGGGGGATGTTCGTTCACATCGTGTCTTTGATCCGTGCGGCCGAGCGGCATGGCGCTCCCGCTGTTCGGAGGGTGTTCCTCTCGCTGACAACCAACGGGTACTATGGGAACGCGAAACGGAGGTTCATCTCCGAGAATTTCGACACAGTCACACTCTCAGTAGATGGCCCGCCAGGGGTTCACGATCTCCATCGGCCCACGAAGGCTGGGGTATCGAGCTACTCAAGAGTCGCTGACACGGTTCGCTTCTTCCTCAAGATGAGACGCCCTCGAATCGGCCTGCGCGCGACAGTTTCGTCGGCATCCGTGAGGCAGATGCCGGCCATCGTGCAGGACTTTGCTGCCGCGTTCGGGTCCGGGATAACGGTTGCGTTTGAGCCGCTCGTCGCGATTGGGCGCGCGCGGAGACAGGATCTTATCCGCTCTCCGACTTTGTTGGAGTTCTTCACGGGATTCACCGCGGCCGAAGACCTAGGCCGGCAATTGGGCGTCCGCGTAACGACCTCGGCCGGGAACGTCAACCGTCTAGTAACGCGCTACTGCGGTGCGATGTCGTTACCATCGTTTGCCGTCTGCGTCGATGGCCGCGTCACAGCGTGTCATCGGGATCAAGCGGGTTGCGACTACACCTACGGCAGGATCGACAAGCAGACATTGGCAGTCCAGCTCGACGAGCCCGCGATGGCCAGGAATCGGGACATCGCCAGGATGCCCTCTAGTTGCGAGGGCTGTTTTGCGCGTTGGCACTGCGCAGGGGACTGCCCTGACCTGCGGCGGGTGGGCTTCTCAAGGTGTGAGCTCAACAAGGCCCTTGTCATCCGACAGCTGCGCCGTATACTGATCTCTGGGAGACCGGCCAAGGAGGGAGCCGAAGATGGAAGAGTTTCAGGCTACGGATAGCGACGATGTCGAGGTCATCGCGGAAGCGGATCTGGAGTTTGCGGAGATGTCGGAGGTTGCCGAAGGCATGTGTTCGTGTGTCTGCATCAATGACGAGCAATGCTGCGGCTGCATCTTACAATAGGTTGACCCAGATCCTGGACTTCTCGTGCCGCCGGCCGCCAGCCGGAGTGTGGCGTGCCACAAGCTGGAGGCTCGCTCTGGGACTCCGGTCGTCGCGCATCCAAATAGGCGCCCCAGAACAGGTTGAGGAGACCGCGCATGGAGCACGAGGGATTCTGGATGCTTGTTGGCACGGCCGGTGCTAGTCTCGCAGGTCTAACGTTTGTCGGTCTGTCGGTTTTTCAAGGCGGGGCATCCTCATTGAGACAGAAAGGGAAGACCCTCGGCCTACATGGACCGCTTGGTGAACCACTGCTCATTCGCGCGGTCCTGGGCCTCGCACTTCTCCTTAGCCCTCTCGGCATGGCGGCAGGCGTGCTTGCGGGCGACCGAACCTTCCCCCTCGTCGGTTTTCAGATCGCGTTGGTCCTTGGGGTACTGCTTATCTGGCTGGGCATAGTCCGGAGAGGCAGACGAGATCATTCCGCGCCAGTAGCCGGTACGCGATGTGTGCCCGACCTCGTGTCCACCGTGACGCTGATACTTGCGCCATCGGTACTGTTTTGTGGAGAGTCCTGGGGCCTGCCGAACGGGGGGCTACTCACGGAATCGGCGGTCCTGGTATCGCTGCTGGGCGGAGTGGGGTTGGCGGTGTGGACGCTACTGCTCCCAGATTGGCACAGGACCTTCTTCCTGAAGAGCGAGAAACTTGCTGCTAATCTCGCGAAGGACCGGCAGAACCTCGAGAGGACCGTCACTTCCGAATTGGAATATCGGCTCACTCCAGAAGTAAGACTAAGAACGAAGAGCTTTCGGGAGCTCGTTCAGAAGCTCGAGATGACGACGGATCCGGTGTCACTCTCGGCGGTTGAGGACTATGGGCGCGAACGAGACGCCATCTGGCCAAAGCTCGAGGCTGCCCTGAGGCAGATCCGGACCCCCAAGGGCCAACTGGTGGAAAAGACCGACAGCAACATCGATGAGAGCTCATCGCCGCTGGAATCCGGGCTGCGTTCCTAGCAGAGCGTCAGACTGCAGTCTGCGGCGACGCCGGGGCCGTACGAGCTCGAGCACTGCGAGGGCGAGGTCGTCGAGCAGCTCATCCGCCCGACCGGCCTGCTCGACCCGGAGAT
>JAKALX010000205.1 GCA_021823905.1 Chloroflexota bacterium
GCGGACCTCGGCAAGGGCCGCTGCGAGGGCCTCAAGCGCTTCCAGGACGACGTCCGCGAGGTGCAGACCGGCTACGAGTGCGGCGTCGTCGTCAGCAACTTCGACAAGTTCCAGGAAGGCGACATCATCGAGTTCTTCCACGAAGAGCGCACGAATTAGCCTGGCTGGTGGCCGAGAGGTATCGCGATGAGCCGGCGAACCAGCCGCGTCAACGACTTACTGCGTGAAGAGCTCAGCGCCCTCTTGCTTAGAGGGTTGAAGGATCCGCGCGTCGCCCATGGCCTGGTCACGATTACCGAGGTCCAGGTCTCGCCCGATCTGCGCCACGCGATCGTCTACGTCTCGCACCTCGGCGACGAGTCAGAGCGCGACGAGGTGCTCGCGGGCCTCCAGCACTCGGCCCCATACCTGCATCGTGAGCTCGTTCACCGACTCGCGCTTCGCAGCGTCCCGGAGCTCGTCTTTCGATTCGATCCCTCGATCGAACGGGGAGCACGCCTGGCGGAGTTGATCCACCAGGTCAGCGACACCCACGGCGATCCCGGCCCGCCATCCAGGGCATGAACGCCGGCGTCCACGGCATCCTCCTCGTCGACAAGCCGTCTGGTTGGACCAGCCACGACGTCGTGGCGAAAGCCCGCCGCCTCTGCTCGCAACGCAAGATCGGACACACCGGCACGCTTGACCCGATGGCAACCGGCCTGCTCGTCCTCTGCCTCGGCGACGCCACGAGGCTCGTTGAGTACATGACCGGCCACGACAAGCGGTACGAAGGCGAGATCGTGCTCGGCGCTCGAACCGACACCGACGACGCGGAAGGCACGATCGTTGAGAGCCGTGCGGTTCGCACGCTTGACGAGGCGCGGCTGCGGAAGCTCGAAGCGGAGTTCACGGGCCGTCTGATGCAGCGTCCGCCCGCCTACAGCGCCGTCCAGGTGGCCGGCGAGCGCGCCTACGCGGCCGCCCGGCGCGGGAACCAGCTCGACCTCCCGCCACGCCCCGTGAGGGTGTACGATCTGCGCCTCACGCCGATCGGCGAGCACCGGCTGCGAATCGACGTTGCCTGCGGGCCGGGAACGTACGTCCGCGCCCTGGCGCGAGACATCGGCGAGGCCGCCGGTTGCGGCGCCCATCTCGGCGCGCTGCGTCGGACGCACGCCGGGGGCTTCGCGGCCGACGAAGCGATCACGCTCGACCAGCTTGCAACTGTTGCCGCCGCTGGCCGCCTCGCGGAGTTCCTCCGCGCGCCCGACGAGGGCATTATCGCGAACGCCGCCGCCATCCTCGGGCAGGCGAACGCGGGGCGGTTCCTGCACGGCGCCCGGCTCGAAACACCGCCACCCGAGCCGCCGATGGACGGTCCGATTCGAATCTACGATGACGGCGGAACGTTCCTGGGAGTGGCTGCGATCGGACCAGAAGGCGCGATCCGGGCGTTGAAGGTGTTGACTTCGGCACAAATCGCGTGATTATGTCGTGTTTAGATACAAAAACCGCTTGACAGGTTCGAATAACCGAATGATCATGCCTCAGAAGCCGTTACTTGGCTGCGAAACCGCATAAGCAGCCTCGCAGTTCTTGGCCCGGCATCCGCCAACAGGCGGAAACAAAGGAGGAACCATTCGTGGAAGCATATTGCCTGAAGTGCCGCGTGAAGCGGGAGATGTCAAACGCGACGCCCATCACGATGAAGAACGGCAAACCCGCCACCGAGGGCAAGTGCCCGACGTGCGGCACGAAGATGTTCAAAATCGGCAAGGCCTGATCCGCTCAGGCAGGCCAACAACAGTGACAAGGGCGTGAGCATTCGCGCCCTTTCGCTTGTCCGCTAATCGAGCGCGAGCAACCCCAGCAGCTCTTCGTGAACCAGCCCGTTGCTCGCCACGACGCTGTCACCCACACCGTCACGCCCCTCCCAGGTGCTCATCCGCCCGCCAGCCTCGGTGATCACGGGGTAGAGCGCGGCTGCATCCCAGATGCTCATCTCCGGGTCCAGCATCGCCTCTGCGCGTCCAGTAGCGACCATCAGGTAGCCGTAGCAGTCGCCCCAGCCCCGCAGCAGGCCAGAGCGCTCCGTCAGCGCGGCGAACGCCTTCGGGTGGCGGGCAAACACGCGTGAGGCGCTGGTCATCGAAACCGTCGCCTCCGCGACGCTCCGGACGCCCGAGACGTGCGCCCGTTGCCCGTCCCGCCAGGCGCCCTCGCCGGTCGCGGCGGAAACCGTCTCGGACGCGGCGTGGCAGGCGATGACCCCGACAACCGGCGCGCCGTCCCGTTCGAGCGCGATGAGCGTCCCGAAGAGTGGCACGTGATGGATGAAGGATTTCGTCCCGTCGATCGGGTCGAGAATCCAGCGGTGACGGCCGTCGCCAGGGATCTCGCCAAACTCTTCGCCGAGGATCCCATGCGACGGGCACTCGCGCTGAAGGAACCCGCGGATCGTTTCCTCGGCCCGTCGGTCCGCTATGGTCACCGGCGTCCTGTCAGCCTTGAGCTCCACGCTGAGCGTTGAACGGTAGAGCGGCATGATCACTTCGCCGGCGATCCGGGCCGCCTCGCGGGCCAATTCGAGGTAGCCGCGAAGATCGTCTGCCATCAGCGCGCCGCGTCGCCGCGCCGGTACTTCGCCGTGAGTGTGTCCAGGTGCGCCTTCAACTCGGGCGTCATCGGCGTGTCGGCGGCCTTCAGAGAGTCTTCTAGTTGCTCTGGCCGGCTCGCTCCGATGATGGGCGCCGTGATGACCGGGTTCGCAAGCACCCAGGCGACCGCCATCTGCGCCAGCGACATGCCCGCGTCTGCCGCAACCGGGCGAAGCTGCTCGACGGTTTCGAACATCTCGTCGTGCCAGTAGCGGTCCTGGTAGCGGCCGGCGGCGGTGCCGAGGGTGAAGCGCGATCCCTCCTCCGGGCCCGCCTGCGGGTTGTGCTTGCCGCTCAGCAGCCCACCGGCGATCGGGTTGTAGGGGATCACGCCGACGCCCTCTTCCGCGCAGAGCGGAAAGAGCTCCCGCTCGAACTCGCGGAAGAGCAGGTTGTAGCGCGGCTGGACCGAATCAAAGCGTACGATTCCCAGCGCCTCGCTCCGGCCAATGGCGCGCGCGACCTGGTAGGCGACGAAATTCGAGCAGCCCACGTAGCGCACCTTGCCGGCGCGCACCACGTCTTCGAGGGCGCGCAGCGTCTCGTCGATCGGCGTCTCGGGATCCGGTCCGTGCAGCTGGTAGAGGTCGACGTAGTCGGTACCCAGCCGGCGCAGGGATGCGTCGATCGCGTCGAGGATGTGCTTGCGCGAGTTGCCCTGGTCCCAGCGCGCGGGGCCACTGCGCCCGAAGCACTTCGTTGCGAGGATGAACCGGTCGCGCCGGCCCTTGAGCCAGCGGCCGACGATCTCCTCGGTTCGGCCAACAGTTTCGCCGGTCCCACCGAGCGGGTAGACGTCGGCGGTGTCGAAGAAGGTGATGCCCCCATCAGCGGCGCGGTCCATGATTGCGACCGAGGTCTTCTCGTCGCACTGGAGGCCGAACGTCATGGTGCCAAGGCAGAGTCGGGAAACCTGGAGGCCGGTACGGCCCAGGCGCGTGTGCTTCAACGTGCTACTCCGGTCTGGTGTGCCTCGATTATAGGCGGCTCGCGTCAGCGGGTCGTCAGAGAGCGCCCTCGGACCGCAGGGCCTGCAACGCGCGGCCCCAGGCCTCGACCGTCTGATCGATGTCGTTGGCGGCATGGACCGAGCTTGTCATCCCGCCGGCGCCGAAGAGGTGCACGCCGCCGTTCGCCATCGCCAGGTGCAGCAGCCGGTCAGTCTCAGGCGCGTTGCCTTCGGCCAGGTAGTCCCAGGGAAGGTCGTGCGGATCGTAATCCGCGGGCTCGGGCGAGAACGAGCCGCCCAACCGGATCCGGAACTCGCTCGCCTGGCCGTAGACGACACCGGGGATGCCGAGTCGGCAGAGCGCGGCGTTCATACCGGCCCGGAGTTGCCGCGCCGCTTCGATCGCCCGCTGCTGGTGGACGCCGCTGGCGATCTTGCGCAGGCAGGCGACGCCGGCGGCAGCCGAGAGCGGGTTCGCGTTGAACGTCCCCGGGTGGCCGACCTTGTTCGCCTTCTGGCCGGGCTGGGGGAATTCGAGCCGCTCCATGATCTCGCGCCGCCCCGCGACGGCCCCGCCCGGGAATCCGCCGGCGAGGATCTTCGCGAGCGTCGTCAGGTCCGGCCGCACGCCCTCGACCTCCTGGACGCCGCCTGGCGCCCAGCGGAAGCCAGTCACGACTTCGTCCATGATGAAGACGATCTCCCGTTCGCGCGTGAACACCTCGAGCTCCTGGAGAAATCCGCGCGGCACGGGCAGCGTTCCCGAGGATGCGCCCGCCGACTCGACGATGATCGCGCCGACATCGCCCCGCTCCTCCACGGCTTGCCGCACCGCGTTCATGTCGAGGGGTACGACCGCAACGCTCTCCAGCGTGGACCGCGGCACACCCGCGGGAATCGCGCCGGCATACTTCGAGCTCGCGGCCACGTAGTCGTGCCAGCCGTGGAAGTGGCGGTCGAACTTGATCAGGCCGGGGCGTCCGGTGTGGGCTCGCGCCAGCCGGAGCGCCATGAGTGTCGCCTCCGTGCCCGAGCTTGTGAAGCGCACAACTTCCGCCGAAGGCACGAGCCGGACGACCTCTTCCGCCCATTCGATCTCTTTCTCCTGGCTCGCCCCGTAATGCGTCCCCTTCGCGAGTTGCGCCTGGGCGGCCTCGGTGACGACGGGGTAGTTGTGGCCGAGCAGGAGGGCGCCGTGACCCATCACGTAGTCGACATATTCGAGTCCATCGACGTCCCACTTCCGCGATCCATCGGCGTGGTCGGCATAGATCGGGAAGGGGCGCATGAACCGGCTGTCGTGCGTCACGCCGCTGGGCAGCACCTGCCCGGCGCGCTTGTAGAGCCGCTCGGAACCCGGATGCGCCGCGACGTAGTCGTGCTCGATGCTCATGCGCTCACCCTTCCCTTGCCGATGTCCCGATAATAGAGCCTGGGGCCGAAAGGAACCCAGGCGATAGCTTTCCCGGTGGTCCAGGGCTGGCTAGAGTGAATTGCGTTACCGCGTGAGCGGACGCGAGGCACGCGGCGAATCATGACCACGCAAACAATCCTCGATCCGGGCAACTTGCTGATGGTCCAGGAGCGCGAGCGCTTCCTGGCCAGGCTCTTCCGACGCCATGGCTATGACACCCTCGCCGGCGTGCGCGGCTTTGAGGCGGGATGCTCCGCCGCGCACAACCTGCTCACGTTCGTCCAATGGGGTGCATCGGCGCAGAACCT
Organism: Chloroflexota bacterium; assembly: GCA_021823905.1. Classification (GTDB taxonomy): domain Bacteria; phylum Chloroflexota; class Dehalococcoidia; order Tepidiformales; family Tepidiformaceae; genus JAKALX01. The sequence goes on from JAKALX010000205.1 coordinate 5,311, forward strand.
GGCCGGCATCGACGTCGATCCCTCGGCCACGGCCTATGTCCAAGAGCACGCTCCCGGCTTCCGGATCCACACCGGCAGCGCTGAAGCGATCCCCGAACCCGATGAGTCGTTCGACCTCAGCATCGCTTTCACGCTCTTCAGCAGCGTCCCTGACGAGGACGTGTCTCGCAGCATCGCCCACGAGCTGTTCCGGATCACCCGCCCGGGCGGGTTGATCGTCGTCTACGACATGAGACGGAGGAATCCGGCCAACAGCAAAGTCCACGCTGTCCTGGCAGACGACATCCGCCGCTGGTTCCCAAAGTGCCCGCTGCGCGTGACCTCGCTGACACTCGCGCCACCGATCGCCCGACTGCTCGGCCGGTACGTTCCGTGGCTCTACGGCCCGCTTGCGGCTGTGCCGTTCCTGCGAACACACGCGATGTACGTGCTTCGCCGGCCGGCGCTGCCGTTCTACCGAGACGAGCCAGAGGCGCCCGTTGCCACCAACGCCGGCGAACCCCACAGCGGCGCCGACCGTCAGTCTGACGCGCACCACGAAGCGTAGGCAACCACATTTCGATCGAGCAACATCGGGCGACAGCCCCTTGCCGGGTTGGCCAGCAACGCTGCATCGTACCTGAAGAGCCAGATGATGGCGCCCAAGGAGCAGTCCATGGCGAGCTATGACGTTGCAATCATTGGCGGCGGCCCCGGCGGCTACGTTGCCGCCATTCGCGCGGCCCAGCTGGGCCTGAAAGCCGGCCTCTTCGAGCGAGAACGCATCGGCGGTCTCTGCCTGAACTGGGGCTGCATCCCCTCCAAGGCCCTGCTCAAGAACGCCGACGTTGTCGGGCTCGTGCGGAACGCCGGGGACTGGGGCATCCAGGTCTCCGACGCGTCCTACGACGTCGCGCGAGCGATAGACCGCAGCCGTCAGGTTGTCGACCGGCTCGTGACGGGCGTCGAGGGGCTGCTGCGCGACAACGGCGTCGACGTCGTCACCGGCGAGGCGGCGCTTGACGGCACGACCGCCGTCCGCTGCAACGGCGAGCGTCACGAAGCGAAGAACGTCATCCTGGCGACCGGTGCGGGGACGCGCGCCCTCCCCGGCGCGACGATCGACGGCAAGGTGGTGATCACGAGCCGCGAGGCGCTCGACCTGCGGAAGGTTCCCGAACGAGCCGTCATCATCGGCGCCGGCCCGGTCGGGGTGGAATTCGCTCATTTCTGGGCAAGCTACGGCTCCAGGGTGACGCTTGTGGAGATGCTCGACACGCTCGTCCCACTCGAAGATCCCGACATCGGCCGCGCGCTCCGTCGATCGTTCGAGGCGCGGGGCATGCGCTGCCTGGTGAAGACGCGCGTCGACGGCGTCGAGGTAAAGAAAGGCGTCGCTCGCCTTTC
>JAKALX010000206.1 GCA_021823905.1 Chloroflexota bacterium
CAAGGGGATGTCCTAAGTCTCAAGCGAGCGTCTGCGACGGCCACGGGGATGCCAGGGGATCGCTCCGGGAAGCGTCGTCACCGTAGTCCGCGTCTGCTGCCGGAGTCAACGTGCGCGATCAAGCTCAGGATTTGCGCCTGCGAGAGGTGCTTTACCGGTGGATGCTGCGAACGATTCCCGCCCCCGGCGCCTCCTGGGTCAGATTGCCGGGCACTCCAGCCGTTGGCAGACACCGCGTCGCCCTTTCGGACCAAGAATCGGGGCCTCATGGTACCTGGTGAAGGGTGGACGGAGGGCGACACTTGAGTCATAATACGACAGCCGGTAGTACTTATGAACGATCCGCACCGCTCGTCGCCCGCGCATCGGGTGAAACACACAGCAGACACCGGCTTGTTCGCGATGATGGCGATGATGGTGGTCTGCTGCGTGGGCATCTTCGTCATTGTTCTACTCATCCCACTGATCGGCTGGCCAGCGGGCATCGTCGTGGCAATCCTGAGTGGCGCGGCCCTGATGTACGCACACCAGCGAATGATGAACCGTGGCTCGAACCAGTGACTGGCGCCAGCCGTGGCAAGATCACGTCCCCGTGGCGTCTGGCCTGTTGTTCAGCGACGGGCCTGGAGGCAACGCCTGATGTAGGAATGGTGTGAGGACACGGCGATGTACGGGTGGATGGCGTTCGGCAATTTGTTCTGGGACGTCGTCGCTATCGGTGTCATCTATTTCCTCGGTTGGCTCATCTCTCGTTGGAGAGAGCATTTCATGGCGACCGAGTTCGTGAGCAGTTGAGATGAAGCTTTCCAAATACGAGAAGGCAGCGTATGAGGCGCCACGACCGGCGGGGCAGCCCGGGGGTCGTATCACCATGCCCCGCGTTGTCGTCGCGAGCACAATCTTCCTCATCGTGTTCATTGCCGGGATGCAGGTGCGAAACTCCCTGGTCGGGAGCACAAGCGCTTCCAATCCGCCCGACGCGATGGAAAAGGTCTTTTACAACGCTCAGGGGACGCCAATTCCAAAAGAACCCTACGTTGTCCTCGGTGTCGAAGTACCCGAGCCTGCTGTCAATCTTGGTACCTATCCACTCGATGCTGGGGTAGTTCACGCGTTCAAGCTGCGGAACACGGGGACCAGTACCGTGTTCCTGGGAAGGCCAGAAATCGAAGTACTGCAAGGCTGTTGTCCATCAGATCCGGTCCTCAAGGCAACGCAAGTCACGCCCGGTGAAGAAGTGCCACTCGTGTTTTCTCTTCCGATGGGCATGCATGCGGGAATGGACGGCGCCCACCTGTTCCGCGTTAGCGTTCAGATGGGCAATGAAGCTGGAGAGAAGGGAATCATTCAGGTCTATGTGAAGGCGAACTTCCGCGCCGGCGCCAGCGGCCCGACCGACCATGGCAGCCACACGTCCTGACCGGAGGAGCTTCATGACATTGCGAAGCGCTCGCTCGGCGATGATCGCGACCGGGATCACCGCACTGGTTGGGCTGACCGCAGCAGCGCTGGCGGCATGCGGTTCTGGCTCCGCTGGCAGTTCGAGTGCCGCGCCGGCAGGTGGCCCTGCAACAAGAGCCGCATCTCCGGCAGCCCAACGGACAGCGCAGAACGCACTCCCCAACGGTCCGGTGCAGGTGTTGGCCGTTGAAGTCAGTCAGCCGGTTGCCGATCTCGGCCAGGCGCCGCTCAACACGCCCGTCCGGGGTAGCTGGGTCTTGCGCAATAACGGAACGACGCCAGTGAGCGTCGGCCGGCCCAAGATCGAGGTTCTCGAGGGTTGCTGACCAAGCGATCCGGTCGTGGGTGCCACGACCATCGCGCCAGGTCAGGAAGTGCCAGTCGTCCTGGATCTTCCCATGGGTATGCACGCCGGGATGGACGGTCCACACCTCTTCCGAATCAAGGTCCCTGTTCGCGACGCGAGCGGCGAGACCGGCATCGTAACCCTGTACTTCAAGGCGTTGTTCAAGTAATGGAGCCGTCCGCGATGGAGGTGCGGCCATGAATCGCTCTGGATTTGTCATCGCGCTCCTGAGCGTCACCGTTCTGGTCGTCGGAGTGGCCGGGCTACTCGGATTTCTCGCGTTCCGGTCCTCCGCTAGTGATAACGGCGCAACAACGGGAGGTGAGAGCGACCCGCTGGTCCAGCGCAACAGCGGCGGAGGCGTCGAAATCGCGGCAACGCTGGCGACGCCGGGTCGTCTCAAGGCCATGGATCCGGCAAAGGCCGGCCTCGTCGACCTGGGCGCTGAAGTGGCCATCATCCTCACGTTGGACACGCACCAGGGTGATCTCCGGAGCTTCGACTACACCTCGAACGCGCGATTGGTGGCGAAGGACGGAGCGGAGGAGAAGCCGATCCGCTGGGTCCCTGTGAGCGCCGATTCTCACCACTTTGAGGGCATGCTCGTCTTTGCCCGCAAGACGCGAAGCACAACAACCCTGGCCCTTCGCGGGGTTGGCGGCGTGGCGGAGAGGGTCTTCAACTTCCCGCCTCAGGATTAGCGTCGACGGCCCTGCCAGGAGGTGAGCTGACTGGAAACGAGCGCGATATCTCGCGGGACGTGGTTGTCGCCGAACGCGCTCGACGAGGGGCGACAGCCGTGGACTCAGAGCACCACGTTGAACGCCTGGAAGTAGCGGAAGATCTCAATCAGGGTGCCCGTGAAGATGAGGACGCCCATGACGACCATCACCGTGCCTGATGCCCGTTCCACCGCCAGTGCGTGGCGTTGGACGAAACGCCGCAGGGCTGCAACGCGGCTCATCGCCAGGGCCGTGCCCAGATGGGGGATGGCCATGCCCAGGGCGAAGGCGGAAAGCAACCCCACCCCTTGCCAGAAGTCGCCGAAGACCAGCGCGCTGGTGAGGATCGCTCCGAGCACCGGTCCGATACAGGGTGTCCAGGCGAGCGAATAGGTGGCGCCCACGACGAACGAGCGGCCGTAGCCGGCAGCGAGCCCCGAGGGCGTCGGTGCGGTGAACGAGCGCTGCAGCCATGGGAACCGCAGCAACCCCAGCTGTACCAGCCCGAAGGCGATGACGACAGATCCGCCGATCTTCCAGAGGATGGGCCGCTCGTCGCCGAGTGCCACACCGGCCAGGCTCACCCCGGCCCCGATGGCGACGAAGACCAGCGAGAATCCGGCGACGTAGAGGAGGGCATGGCTGATGACCTGGCGGCGGGTGGCGGCTTCCGCTTCGACGCCAGCGAGGTGAGCGACAAAGGCGGGAGTCATGGCCAGGCAGCACGGTGAGAGACTGTTGACGCTGCCGGCCAGGAAGGCGAGAAGCAGTCCCGGGGCGCTGCGGTCGAAACTGAGAAGGGTACCCATCACCGGCAATCGCCGGGGTCGTGCTGGCCGCGCTCGATATTGTTGACGATGCAGGTTGCGACCTGAGGTCGCAGCACGCCGATGCGCACGTCACGGATAACGCCCTGGGCGTCGAGGAAGAAGGTCGTCGGCAGCCCTCTGACTTTGTAGGACGAGGCAACTTCGCCATTGAAGTCGAGCGCCAGGAGGTAGTTCATCTGCAGGCGTGTGGCGAAGGCCGCGACGTCGGCCGGGGTCTCCTGCAGATCGACTCCGACAATACGAACGGACTCTCCCCAGTCGTTCTGCAGCTTGACGAGGTCGGGTATCTCCTGGCGGCAAGGCGCACACCAGGTTGCCCAGAAATTCAGCAGCACGACCCCTCCTCGCAGATCGCCGAGCCTGATGACCTGCCCATCAGGGGCGCTCAGTTGAAACAGAGGAGCCTGGCTGCCGATCTTGGTGTCGCCGCCGGCGACGACGCCGAGCCGGACCGCGGTGTAGTCGCCGCTGGGGAGCCCGACCGCAGCGGCGGTCGATCCGCTGTCGCGGTTGCGAATAAATTGGACCGCGATGATGGCACCCGTCACCAGCAAGAGACTGAGCAGCGACACCGCTCCATCCCGCACGAACGTGTGAGGGGCGTCGCGCTGAACGCCTGTCGTTGCGGGAGAACGTTCGCTATCGCCGTCGGAGGCAGGCTCGGCCTCTGGGTCAAGCTCAGTTGACTCCGGCGGGGGCGGCGGTTGCGTCACGCTCGCGCCTCGATCAGTTTGACGATGCCACGCATGCGGGTGGAGACCGCTACCTCGTCGAACCCCGCTGCATAGACGTTGGCCACGGTCTCGCGGTTGATGTTGGCGCCGGCGACGCGGACCACGACGGGGTTGAGCAGATCCATCAACTTTCCGAGCACCCGGTTCTCGCTGCGGACGTGCTCGAGCAGGAGCAGCACCCCTCCGGGCTTGAGCACTCGGCGCACCTCTTCGAGGCCGGCAACCGGATCGGGCACGGAGCAGAACACGAAGGTGGCGACGACACAGTCAAAATGCGCGTCGGTGAAATCGAGGTGCTGGACGTCCATCTGCCTCAGATCGGCGGCAACGCCAAGCTTCGCGGCCCGAGCTGTGGCACGCTCGAGCATGTTCTCGACGATGTCGATGCCGGTAACCTGCGCGCCAGGTGGATAGAACTTCATGTTGATGCCCGTTCCCACGCCGACCTCGAGCACTTCGCCGTTGGGAACGCGGCTCCAGAGCTCGCGGCGCCAGCGACCGGCGACTCGCTCCATCATCGCCTGCTCGCGGTCGTAGAAACGCGCGCTGCGGTTGTAGCGGCGGCGAACGGTAGCGCTCGCCGCGCTTGCGAGGTCGGATCCGCTTGCAGTCATGGCCTGCCTCCATGTGTGGCGCCACGCGTTGTGCCTGGCTCAACTGAGCGGAAGGCGACGGAACCGGTACGAGTTGGCCGCTCTTCGTCGAAAGCCGTGCAGACCGGGCAGGGCTTGCGGACGACACGGTGACGATCGGTTTCCACGACCCATACGACCTCATGTGTGCAGGCTCCGCTCTCCAAAGCCGGCGAAGTGGCGGAGATCCGATTGGCGCCCATTTCTGATTACCCCTGCGAACCGGCCGGGGCCGATGGCAAACTTGTTCGACCGCCGTGGAGAACGCCGAGGAACCAGAGCGCCACTGCTCCGAGGAGAAGCGCTACCGCCAGGAACTGCGCCTCCTGCAGACCCCAGGCCCAGATCCGCTCCTCCCGCAGGAACGTCAGCGCGAACTTGCCCGCCGCGTAGAGGCCGAGGTAAACGGCGAACAGCCGGCCCGGCTGCCGGACGCGCCCGCGAAGTGCCCAGAGGACCACGAAGACCGCGAGGTCCCAGAGGGCTTCGTAGGCGAACACCGGTTGCAGAGCGACACCGAGTTGTGGAGCCATGGCGGCGGGATTGACGTAGCTGAGCCCCCAGGGAAGCGAGGTGGGGGCGCCAAGCGCGTCGCCCGTGACCAGGCAGCCGAGGCGGCCGATCGCCTGGCCGAGGACAACAGCGGGCGCGGCGGCGTCCGCCAGGACGAGAACGGGGAGTCCCGCACGGCGGGCGTAGAGGAACGCGGCGACGAACCCGCCGAGCAGCGCTCCCTGGATGGCGAGCCCGCCTTCCTGGAAGGCGAGGCTGGCGAGCGGTTCGGAAGCGTATTTCGGCCAGTGGTCAACGACGAAGAGCACGCGGGCGCCGATGAGCCCACCCGCGACTGCCCATCCCGCAACGTGCAGAACCGCGTCAGCGTCGAGACCGCGGCGGCGAGCCTCGCGCTGCGCGACCAGGAGTGCCACGACGATGGCGAGTGCAAGCGCGAGGCCGTACCAGCCGAGGTGCAGGGAACCGGCATGAAGCAGCACCGGGTTGATGTCAACCGTGATGCTCGCGAACGGGCTAACGGCGGGCGTGAGAACCTGGGTCACGATTGTCGCCCTCCTTTGGGGCTCTTCGTGCGTCGGATGCCGGCCGCGCTCGATCCAGGGCGAGCGTGGCTAAGATACTACCATAGATAGTAGTAGATTCACGCACGGTTCAGGCTCACCGTTTCAGTACGTCAGGCTCTGGCCGTGGCCCGCCACGTACCAGACGCGCGGGCTCGTGTTCAGTTGTTCTTTGTAGCGGTAGGCGTCGTTGTCGTAGAGGTACGTCGAGAGCTGGTAGGTCTCCGCCGAGCTGTTGGTCATGACGTCGCTGTTGAGGTCGGCAATGTAGAGGGCGTCCATCGTGCAGGCCTCGACGCAGGCCGGGATCCTGCCCTTGTCGGCGTAGTGCACGCAAAGGATGCACTTGCCCACCGTGCCCTTTTGCTGCGGCACCGGGAATTCCGGCATCGGGTTGTCGAACGGGCTGGGCGGCTTCGGCGCGGCGCTGTAGTTGAAGTAGCGGGCCTCGTAGGGGCAGGCGACCATGCACATCCGGCAGCCGATGCATTTGTCCTGATCGACGAGGACCACCCCCTCGGGGTTCTTGAAGGTCGCCCCCGTGGGGCACACCTTCAAGGGGGGGAGGGTTCTCGCACTGCATGCAGAGCCGCGGCATGAAGCTCTTGCGGCCTTCGGCGTCCTTGATCTCAAAGACCTTTATCCATTCGTGGTCCTTCGGCAGGTAGTGGGTCTTCTGGCAGGCGTCGGTGCATCGTTTGCAGCCGTCGCAGCGCCTCATGTCGATGACGAACGCCCACTGGCGCTTGGCGCCGGCGCTCTTGCGTTCGTTGCCAGCCTGCGGCGACCTCTTCGGTGGCCGGACCAACGTTGGCGGCAGTGCCCCGGCCACGCTCAGTCCCGCCGCTGCCCCGAGGCCACCGAGGAGTCGGCGGCGCGACCAGGACGGGCAAC
>JAKALX010000207.1 GCA_021823905.1 Chloroflexota bacterium
CGAGGTCGAGGCCTGGCGGCAGCTTCCCGGTTCGCCACTGGGCGACCGGGATGAAGTCGAAACGCTCTTCGCGCGCGGGCGTGCGCTCGAACGGACCCGCATAGAACGTCTTGATCCGGAAGTGTTCGAGCACCTGGGGCTGGTCCCAGTTATAGGCCGTCAGGTATGTCCCGATGGTGACGTCGGTGATCTCCCCGGCCCGCGCGGCCAGCGCCGCGCAGAGTTGCACCGGCACCGACGTCCAGCCGCCTCCCCAGACCCGGTGCCCGCTCTCTACGACCGCGACCGCCTCGGCCATCGTGCCAATCTTGTGCGCATACCGTTCGCGCCAGTTTGGATCCGTGCCAGCCATCCTGGTTCTCCTCACATTCCGCTCGCTGGCCGCGAACCATACCCAATTCTATTGCCGATTGTCGATCGCCAATTGCCAATTGCGCCATTCGCCCATCCCGGCGCCGGCCCCACGCGTCCTCAACGGGCAATCGCCAATCGCCAATCGCCAATCGGCAATCGGCAATCGTGAATGCCTAGCCCGCTGCTGTTCCGAACTCATAGCCCGGCACGAACTTGCGCCACTCGTGCATCGTCACCAGGTATTCGAAGAAGGTGTGATAGATCGACACGCGTGGCGCGGCCGGCTCGCGGAGCAGCGTCATCCGCGCCTCCGACGGTGTGCGGCCGGCCTTCCGGTGATTGCACGGTTTGCAGGCGCTTACCAGGTTGTCCCAGGTGTGCGGGCCACCGCGGTGGCGTGGCATCACGTGGTCGAGCGTCAGATCGCGTGTCTCACGTCCGCAATAGACGCAGCGCCAGCCATCGCGCAAGAAGATCTCCTTGCGCGTCAGGCGCACCCGCGGCCGTGGCCGCCGGATCAGGTTGATCAGGCGAATCACCGACGGGAGCGGGAACGATTCCCGAGCGCTATGGAACGACCTCGTCGCGGTCTCGAGGATTTCCGCCTTCCCGCGAAGGACGAGCACCAGCGCGCGCCGCACGTTGCACACATTGAGCGGCTCGTAGTTTTGGTTTAGCACGAGGACGGAAGAGCCATCCATCGCCGTTGCCACCCTGTCCGGATGGTAACAAACGGGCGATCACCCTCGCAATTCCGTTCATGCCGGGGTCCGCCCGCGAATCGCCCATCGCCCATCGTGAATCGTGAATCGTGAATCGTCAGGCCGTGTGCCTGCTCCAGAGCTTCAGCGTCTCGCGCAGCCGCTCGAGCGTGGGCGCGTCCACCTGCGCGCCCTCGAGCACACAGTCCTCCAGGTGGCGGTCGAGGATGAGCAGGCTCGCCGATTCCAGTCCCGAGCGCGCGGCCAGGAGCTGGGTCAAGACGTCCTCGCAGCAGCGTTGCTCCTCCAACATCTTCCGCAGCCCGCGCACCTGGCCTTCCACCCGTGCCAGCCGGTCCAACAGCTTCTTGTTCTCGTCAGCGTCCATGTGCATGCTTCTTTCTGAAACGTCCGTGAAATGCCTCAGTGGTGACGACCGTTGACATCGTATACCCCCAAGGGGTATGCTAGGTCCAACATACATCGCGCTCCGGTTCTGTCAACGCCTCCACGGCGTCCGGAGTGCATAAGGGGAAAACACCATGGCTGAAGTTCGCGAAGTGACCGATGCGACGTTCGACAGCGACGTCGTCAAGAACGACCTGCCCACGCTTGTGGATTTCTGGGCGCCCTGGTGCGGCCCCTGCCGGATGGTTGCTCCCGTCGTCCAGGAGCTCAGCGAGGATTACGCCGGCAAGGTGAACTTCGTCAAGATGAACACCGACGAGAATCCGCAGGTGCCCACGAAGTTCGGCATCCGCTCCATTCCCACGCTCATGATCTTCCGCGGCGGCGAGCTCAAGGGCACGATCGTCGGTTTCCGCCCCAAGAGCGACCTCAAGAAGCGGATCGACGAAGCACTCGTCTAACCGCGAGCGCTGAGCGCCGCTCTCCCAGCCCGGGAGGGCGGCTCGTTCCCTCTTCACCACTCGGCTGCTGTTCGCCTCGGTTTCGACCCGGGCGGTAGAGGTGTGCCATGAAAACACTTGACATAGCAATTATCGGCGGCGGCGGCGCCGGGCTCACGGCCGCCATCTATGCCTCCCGCGGCATGCGCAAGACGGCGGTCTTCGAGCGCCTCGGCGCCGGCGGCCAGATCGCCACGACCGACGTCGTCGAGAATTTCCCCGGCTTCCCGGAGGGCATCAATGGCTTCGACCTCGCCCAGCTCCTCCAGCGCCAGGCCGAGAAGTTTGGCGCGAAAGTCATTCAGGAGAGCGTCACCTCACTTTCGCCGGCCGAACACGGCGGCTTCGTTCTCGAGACGGAGGCAGGCGCATACACGGCTCGCGCCGTGGTCGTGACCGCGGGCGCCGACTACAACCACCTCGGCGTCCCGGGCGAGGCCGAATTCGTCGGCAAGGGCGTCAGCTATTGCGCCACCTGCGACGGCGCCTTCTTCAAGGACCAGGACGTGATCGTCGTCGGCGGAGGCGACGCGGCGCTCGACGAAGCCGAGTTCCTCACGCGCTACGTGAAGTCAGTGAGGATCGTCCATCGCCGCCACGAGTTGCGGGCGAGCGCTATCAACCAGCAGCGTGCGTTCTCCAACCCGAAGATTCGCTTCGACTGGGACACGGTCGTCGAGCGCATCGAAGGCAGTTCGAGCGTCGAACGCGTGCTCCTGCGCAACCTCGTTACCGGCGAGACGCGCGAGCAGCCGGTCGGTGGGGTTTTCGTCTTCATCGGGCAGGCGCCGAACAACGGTCTGCTCAACGGCCTCGTCGCGCTCGACGCCGGCGGCCACGCGATCGTCGATCTCGAGATGAAGACGTCCGTCCCCGGCCTGTTCGTCGCGGGTGACCTGCGTACCAAAGCGGCGCGACAGCTCATCAGCGCCTGCGGTGACGGCGCAACGGCGGCGATCGCGGCCGAGCACTACCTCGCGGCCCACCCCGCGAACACGAGCGCCAAATAGCGTTCGCTCCATTCTTCACCTTTCCCTGTCGCAACGCTTCGCCGAAGCCGCTACGCTAGCGGCATGCCGCTCTACGAATTCCAGTGCCCGAAGTGTGGCTCACGCGAGGAGATCTTCCGGCGCACCGTCACGGCTGATATCGAGACGCCCCCGTGCCCGCGCGCGGGCGCGGAGGCCGGCCACCAGATGCGCCGCGTCGTGAGCAAGTTCGCGCAACACAAGACGGTGGCCGACCAGCTCGCCGAGGCCGAGGCGAAGTGGGGCAAGGAAGTCGAGTCCGTGATGGGCCCGGGGCCCGACGTCGGCCGCTTCGCCCGCCGCTACGACCAGCTCGCGAAGGATCTTCCGCCACCGGACGTGCCGGTCGCTGAGTGAGGACTTCGCAACTGTTACTGCTTATCTGTATACTCGCCTGAACGAAAGCGCGCACGCGCAAGCCGGGGAGGTGCCGATGTGAGCGAGACAACAGCCTACCGCCGAGAACTGACGAGCAGGCTCACGAACGCCACAGAGGATCTCGCCTGGGCCGTCCGCGGCCTCCCGCAAAGCGCAGCTGTCTACAAGCAGTCTTCCGGTGAGTGGTGTGTTCACGAGCACCTCGCTCACCTGCGCGACATGGAGCAGGAAGTCTACCTTCCCCTTCTCCGCTGGGCGACGGTCCCGGAGATGCTCGACCCTCGACCCTACAGCCGCCGCGATTGGCACGACGCGCGCTACAACCCCGATGAGCCGCTCGCCGCGATCATGGCTGACCTCGGGCGCATCCGGGAAGAGGAGCTGGCGATTTTCCGGACGATGACGGACGCCACCTGGCTGCGCTACCGCCAGGACACCGGCTGGGGCCCGCTCAGTTGTCAGTGGCTCGCCGAGCTCATGTACCGGCACGTCCTCGACCATCTCCAGGGCGTCATGGCCCTGAAGCAAGACCTCAACCTCGCGATTCTTCAGCCCCCTGCCGTCGTGGTTGGCGGCTACATTGGCGGGAGCGCCTGAGCATGCGCCTGCGGAGCGTTGTCTGTATCGGAACGGCCGGCGAAGGCCTCAGCGAGACCCTCGCCTCGACCGCCGACGGTGTCCTTCTCAGCCTGGCGACGGACGCGCGTCCTCCCCAGTCGCTCCGTAACACCGCCATCGAGGCGCTCCATCGCGTCAACGAAGCCGAAAAGCGCGGCCTTGTCCTGGTCAACAATCCTCGCACGGGCCTCCTTCGCGACGACCTGGATGCCGTCCTGAGCCACAACCTGGACGCGGTCTTCGTCGCCCATGTCACGGAGCCGCAAGAGGTGCGCGACGCGGCCGTGCTCCTCCGTGAGTTCGAGCTTGCGCGCGACATCGAGCCGGGCGAGATCCTCGTCTTCCCGGTGATCGACACCGCTCGCGGCCTCCTCCGTTGCGCCGAGATCGTCAGCGCGGCGCCCCGTGTCGGCGGCCTGCTCTTCGATCAGGACGGCTACGCTTTCGACGCCGGCGCGCGGGCCGAGGAACGCGGTGATCGCCTGGCCTACGCGCGCGGGCAGATCGTTGCCGCCGCGCGCGCCCATGATCGGCTGCCGTTGATCACCGCCGACGCCCTCGACCTGCAATACCTGGGCCAGTACGGCTTCGCCGGCGCGGTTCTCTCCGACGCTCGCGGCGCCGCCAACGCGAACAACATGTTCGCACCGCTCCCGGCAGCCATTGAGCATGCGCGCAAGCACCTCGATGCGTACGAGGCGGCGCGTGCCGCGGGCCTGGCCGTTGGCCGCGCCGGCGGCGCGCTTGTCGACGCGCACGCGGCCCGGCGAGCCCGCCAGGTGCTCGAGTAGCTGGCGCCCCCGTCCCAATGGTTTTGCTCACGTAAACAGGGGCCAGGCTCGGTGCCTTATTCCATCTTGTGTGCTCGGTATGATCCCTCTGGGTACGAATCGTGAACTCGAGGGGATGGCTGTGTTTGAAACGATCGGCGCGCCCGAGCTCCTGATCATCGGGCTAATCGTGATTGTGCTGTTTGGGGCCGGCAAAGTCGGCAAGGTTGGCAAGGAGCTGGGGACGAGTGTGAAGGAGTTCCGCCGCGCCGTCCGCGACGAAGAGGACGCGCCACCACAGCCCGCAGTCACTGCGCCATCTCCGCAGCCGCAATACACGGTCGCGCAGCCGGGCCAGGCCGCGCTCCCGCCAGCTGCCACCCAATCCAGCGAACCCCTACGCGGCCCGCAGCTCTTTTGATCGAGATCTTCACGGCTGACGAAACCGTTCGCGCACCGTAAACCTCGCCATACCGCCGCTTCGCGCCGTGCTCGCTACACTGCTGGCATGAGCCGGCTCCAGCGCCTTATCGCACTTTCGCTCGCGGGCCTCTCTCTTCTCGTCGTCAACGCATGCGGCAGCTCCAGTTCTGGTGCGACGACGCTTGCTCCCACCTCCTCGGCAACCAGCACCGCCGCATCCACAACCAGCGCTGCCGCGTCGACCTCCACCGCCGCGGCGGTCGCTCCGCAACTCGGCACGCCCAGCGGCGCGCCAACGACGGCGAAGGCGCCCGATTTCGTCGCTCTTTCCGGCGCCAAAGCGTTGTTCGGCAAGCTCGGCAACGCGGTGTACCAGATCGAGGTGCCGGACAAGTGGAACGGCGATCTCGTGATGTACGCCCACGGCTTCGCCGGCTTCGGCGCCCAGGTGGCGGTCGAGCCGCCGCCGGCCGCGCTGCGCAAGCAACTCATCGCGGAAGGCTACGCCTGGGCAGCCAGCTCCTACAGCGAGAACGGCTACGCCCCCGGTATCGGCGCTGACGACACGCTCGCGCTGAAGAAGCAGTTCGAGCAGACGATCGGCAAGCCGAAGCGCACGTATCTGGCCGGCGCCTCGATGGGCGGCAACGTCGTCACGCTCTCGCTCGAACACTTTCCCGGCGAGTACGACGGCGCCCTCGCAGTCTGCGGCGCGCTCGGCGGCGAAGAGGAGATCGACTATCTCATGTCCTGGGCGGCGGTCGCGGAGTTCACCTCCGGCGTGCCACTTCCGATTGGCCAGGGCGCCACGAAGATGACCTCGGTCCTCCTCCAGCAGATGTCACCGGCGCTCGGTTCGGCCGACAACCCGACCGCAAAGGGCAAGCAGTTCATCGACATCATTCGCAACCTCACCGGTGGTCCCCGGCCGTTCTTCCTCGAGGGCTTCAAGGACCAGGCCATGGCGAACTTCGGGTTGCTGCTCCTGGACCCAGATCGCCAATCGTTGAGTGGCCGCGCGGCCACGAACGAGGGTGTGCGGTACCACATCAGCGACGGCCTCGGGCTGACGGACGCGGCGATCAACGCGGGCATCCAGCGCTTCATAGCCGACCCCGCAGCGCGCAACGCGGCGACGCACCCCGATGCCGTCCCGACTACGGGCAAGCTCTCGGCGCCGCTGCTTACGCTCCACGGCACCGGCGACCTCTTCGTGCCGGTCACGCAGGAGGTCTCCTATCGGCAGAAAGCTGACGCCGCGGGCAAGGGCGATCTGCTTGTCCAGCGCCTCATCCGCTCCGCCGGCCACTGCAAGTTCAGCGACCAGGAGCTGACGACCGCCTTCCACGATCTCGTGAGCTGGGTTCGCGACGGCACGAAGCCCAAGGGCGACGACGTAACGGCCAGCCTCAACGATGCCGGCAAGCAGTTCACCAACCCGCTCCGTCCCGGCGATCCCGGCACGAAATAGCCGGTCTGAATCGACAATCGGCAATCGGCAATCGACAATCC
>JAKALX010000208.1 GCA_021823905.1 Chloroflexota bacterium
CGCCCTTGCGGGGGATGCCGCCGTTGAGGACGACGTCGAAGGCGGAGATGCGGTCGGTGGCGACGATGAGGAGGTGCTCGCCGAGGTCGTAGGTGTCGCGGACCTTGCCGCGATGCCAGCAGTTGGGGAGGTCAGTTTCGAGCAGCAAGCCGGGCATCGTGCCTTTCCTTCACACGGAGATAGAAGAGGGTAGTGACGGCGGTGAAGAACGCGAGCATGGGAACCACGAGCACGCCCTGGATGAGCGTGACGGCGGCGGTCGCCAGCAACTGGGTCGTTCGCCCGCCCGCGATCAGCAGGCTGAACGAAGACATCACGAAGAGCGGGACGATGAGAGCCGTGATCGCGAGCAGGAGCGTGAGGAAGAAGCGCCAGAGGCTCCCGGAAAGGACCGTCCAGCTCCGCCGGAACGCGCCGGCCGGCGTCACCCCGTCGAGAAGGTACGCCTCCATCACGAGCCCAAGGCGAAGCACGAGGTAGGGAACGAGGACGAGCCCAACAATCGTGGCGGCGAGCCCGAGGAACAAGAGCAGCGGCGCGATCGCGAGGATCAGGAGTCCTCCCAGGCGGGTGAAGGCGGGGTCGAGCAGGTTCGGAAGGGGCTCCGGCCGGTCGCGTAAGGCGGCTGCCGTCCCGAGGATTGTCGCGCCGCGGGCAACCTGCGCGAAGAGGCCTTCGAACGCGCTGACCGCCAGGAAGGCGAAGAGCGGACCGCTCGGCCCGGCGTTGATGAGGTCGGACGCCGCCTTCACCGGCTCGCCGGAAAAGACCGTGAAATAGAGGACGAGCGTCACGGACGCGCTGACGGCGGCGACGGGCACCTGGACGGCGAACATGGGCAGCAGGATCAGCCGCGGGTAGCGGCGCATGAGACGCCAGGCGTCGGCGATCGTCCCCCGGATCGGGACGGGCGGAAGCACCGGCGCGGCGGGCGGCGCCTGGGCACTCACAGGCCGAGGCGCTCGAAGGTGGCGCCGACGTTCTGGAGGTAATAGCCATAGTCGAAGAGGGCGTCGAGCTCGGCGGCGGGCAGGCGGCTGGTGACTTCCGGATCGGCGTCGAGGTTCTGGCGGAAGGGGATGCGTTCGTTCCAGGACTTCATGGCGTTGCGCTGGACGATCTTGTAGGCGTCCTGGCGGCTCATCCCGGTCTCGATGAGGGCGAGGAGGACGCGCTGGGAGAAGACGAGCCCGTAGGAGCGATCGAGGTTCTCGCGCATGTGCTCGGGGAAGACGGTGAGGCGCTCCATGACACCCGTAAAGAGCGTGAGCGCGTAGTCGAGGACGAGGCAGGCGTCGGGGAGGATGATGCGCTCGGTTGAGGAGTGGCTGATGTCGCGCTCGTGCCACAGGGCGACGTTTTCCATGGAGGTGACGGCGTAGCCGCGAAGGACGCGGGCGAGGCCGCAGACGCGCTCGCAGAGTTCGGGGTTGCGCTTGTGGGGCATCGCGCTGGAGCCGGTCTGGCCTTCGTCGAACGGCTCTTCGGCCTCGCGCACCTCGGTCTTCTGGAGCGCACGGATTTCCGTTGCGAATTTCTCCAGCGAGGCGCCAATGAGTGCGAGCGTCGTGACGAACTGCGCGTGGCGGTCGCGCTGAATAACCTGCGTGGAGGCGTTCTCGAGGCCGAGGCCGAGCCTTTGGCAGACGAACTCCTCGAGCTCGGGCGGGACGGAGGCATGCGTGCCGACGGTGCCGCTGATGGCGCCGACGGCGACAGCATCGCGGGCCGCTTCGAGGCGAAGGCGGTTGCGGCGCATCTCGTCGACCCAGACGGCGAGTTTCAGGCCAAACGTCGTGGGCTCGGCATGGACCCCGTGGGTGCGGCCGACGCAGAGGGTGTCGCGATACTTCGCCGCCTGCTTTTCGAGGACGGACGTGAGGGCATCGACATCCTTGAGGAGGAGAACACTGGCGTCGCGGAGCTGGAGGCCGGTCGCGGTATCCCAGACATCGGAGCTGGTGAGGCCGAAGTGGACAAAGCGGCCTTCGTCGCCGAGCGATTCGGAGACTGAGCGGAGGAAGGCGGTCACGTCGTGGTGCGTGATCGCCATGTACTCGTTGATCTTGTCAAGGTCGAACGAGGCGTGGCGAGCGATGCGGTCGGCGTCCTCGGCCGGGATACGGCCCAGCTCGGCCCAGGCCTGGCAAGCCGCGATTTCGACGTCGAGCCAGCGCTGGAACTTGTTCTGGTCGCTCCAGACGGCGGCCATCTGGGGGCGCGAGTAACGGGGAATCATGCAGCTCCCATGATACCGGTCGTTGAGTTCTGGGGCAGCCGCCGGGCCGAGGCATGGCCGAGTAGTGAAAAGCGAAGGGGACCAGCGCCCTGATCTCAGGCGGCCGGGTGCGAACGGAACGGCCAGAGGCGGAACCTGCTTCCGCCTTCCTTCTTCGGCGGAGGGCCGTCGAAGCCGCGGCCGCAGCCCATGCAGTAGGCGTACACGTTCAGGTTCATGCGGTGGCACCACGGGCACTCGCGCATCTCTCACACCCCTCGAAACGTCCGGAAGCCAATCCTATCGCAGCGGCGGCGACTGTCCAGCGAGCTACTTGAACTTGCGCGCTCCGAGGATCGGCCAGGCGTCGACGACTTCGCCTCCGCGGATAACGTGGTACGTGTCGTGAAGGTTGAGGGTCGTGTCGGCGTGGCTGGGAACGAGCTCGATCTTGTCTCCCGGCCTGAGGTTGGCGATACCAGCGCCGGTGAGGTGGGCGTGCTCCTCGGAGAGACGCGCCGCTTTGTAGCTGCCGTCGCGCGAGAACGACGGGCCGTGGTCGGCGGAGAGCGACTTCATGCCAGCGTCGCAGACGGCGTAGCGCTCGCGAACGGTCAGGACGATCGTGAGAAGCGTGAGGGCGTAGCGATAGACGCCTGGTGTGAAGGCCTCGTGATGGCTGTCGTGGAAGACGTAGGTGCCGGCCTGGAGGTCTGTTACTCCCGGCGTATGAGATGCGACGCCGACGCTCGCCGAGCCGCTGGTCGAGACGATCGCGGGAGCGAGCCCGGCCTCGGCGAGGGCCTCGACGTGCCGGTTGACGCTGGCCAGAGCGCCCTGGATCAGCTCCGCGCGGGGCCCGGCCTCGGGCTGGCCGTACATGTGGCCCTCGTAGCCCATGATCCCGCGGTAGTCGATGCCCGCGTCGACCAGCATCCGGGCGAGCGTGACGGTTTCGGCCGGGGTTGTCGTGCCACAGCGCTGCATGCCGTTGTCGACCTCGATGATGGCGGCAGGGCGCTGGCCGCTGCGCGCGGCGCCTTCGGCGAGCTCGCGCACGTTGAATTCGGACTCGACCGCGACGGTGATGTCGACGCCGCGAGCAAGGAGCGCCATGAGCCGGTCGATCTTCAGCCGCCCCACGACCTGGTTGGCCATGAGAATCGGCCCAAGGCCGGCGTCGGCGAGGACCTCGGCCTCACCGAGCTTGGCGACCGTGATGCCGATCGCGCCAGCATCGAGCTGCATCTTCGCGACCTGGGGGCACTTCGGGGTCTTGAAGTGCGGGCGAAGCGCGACCCCCGTCCCTTCGAGCTGAGCCATCATGGCGGCGATGTTGTGCTCAACCGCGTCGAGGTCGAGGAGAAGGCATGGGGTGTCGAGGTCGTGGGGATGCATGTGGCGGATTGTGGGGTGGCGATTGACGATTGTCGATTGGTCGGAGATTGCCGAGGCTACAGCGGCAGCGCCAGCCCGGCACTCCATAGCTGTCGCGCTACCGACCGGCCGATCAGCGATTGCCGATTGGCCGGAGATTGTCGAGGCTACAGCGGCAGCGCCAGCCCGGCACTCCATAGCTGTCGCGCTACCGACCGGCCGATTGGCGGTTTGGCGACTACGCCATGGCGGCGAATTTGGCCCGCTTTGCTTCGCGCGCGCGGAGCGTCGGGTTCAGCTCGGTCTTTCGCAAGCGGAGGCTTTTCGGCGTGACTTCGAGCATCTCGTCGGGAGCGAGGATGGCGAGGCTGCGCTCGAGGCTGGGCGGCGACGGGGGCGTGAGCTTGACGGCGATGTCGCTGGTAGAGCTACGGATGTTCGTCAGTTGCTTCGCGCGGCAGACGTTGACGTCGAGGTCGTTGTCGCGGCTGTGGAGGCCGACGATCATCCCGGCGTAGACCTCGATTCCCGGCTCGATGAACAGCATCCCGCGCTCCTGGGCGTTGGCGATGCCGAAGCTCAGCGCGGTACCCGTGTCGCTGGCAACCAGCGCGCCGTTGCGGTGGCGCTGGATTTCGCCGGCGAACGGCCGGTAGCCGAGGTACTCGGTGTTCATGATGCCTTCGCCGGCGGTGCCGCTGATGAAGGTGTCGCGGAAGCCGATGAGGCCGCGGGTCGGGACGTCAAAGTCGATGCGAACGTCGCCGTTGTGGTCTGTATGCATGCCGGTCATCTGCGCCTTGCGGCCGGACAGGGTCTCGATGAGGAAGCCGGTCGCGGACTCGGGCGCTTCGACGTAGAGCTTCTCGAACGGCTCTTCGAGACCGCGCTCCGTGTGGTGGAAGATGACCTCGGGTCGGGTGACGGCGAACTCGTAGCCCTCGCGGCGCATCGTCTCGATGAGGATCGCGAGGTGCAGCTCGCCGCGGCCGGAGACGACGAACTGCTCGGCGGAATCGCCGTCCTCGACGCGGAGGGCGACGTTCGTCTCGACTTCGCGGTAGAGGCGTTCGCGGAGCTGGCGGCTGGTGACGAACTGGCCCTCGCGGCCGGCAAAGGGCGAGTCATTCACGCGGAAGGTCATCTTCATCGCTGGCTCTTCGATGGCGATGACGGGCAGCGGTTCGGTGACCGCCGGGTCGGCGATCGTTTCGCCGATGAGGATGTCGGAGATGCCGGTAAGGGCAACGATGTCGCCGGCTGTCGCCTCCTGGAGCTCGACGCGGCCGAGGCCCTGGAAACCGAAAGCCTGGACGATGCGGTGGGTGCTGGTCCTGCCATCATGGTCGAAGCGAATGACGCTGTCGCCCGGATGGACGGAGCCGTCGACGATGCGACCGATTGCCGTGCGGCCGCGGTAGCTGTCGTAGGCGAGGGTGGTCGCGAGCATGCGGAACGGCGCTTCGGGATCGCACAGCGGCGGCGGCGTGTGCTCGACGATGGCGTCGAAGAGCGGCTGCATGTCGGCGCCGGGCACAGACGGGTCGCCGGTAGCGGTGCCTTCCTTGGCGTTCGTGTAGAGAACCGGGAAGTCGAGCTGCTTCTCGTCGGTGGCGAGGTCGAGAAAGAGATCGGAGGTTTCGTGGACGACCTCGGCGAGACGGGCATTGGGACGGTCGATCTTGTTGACGACAACGATGGCATGGAGGCCGAGCTCGAGGGCCTTGCGCAAGACGAACTTCGTCTGGGGCATCGGGCCTTCGACCGCGTCGATCAGGAGCAAGCAGCCGTCGGCCATGTTGAGGACACGCTCGACTTCGCCGCCGAAATCGGCGTGGCCGGGGGTGTCAATGATGTTGATGCGTATGCCGTGGTATTCGATCGCGGCGTTCTTGGCCATGATCGTGATGCCCTTTTCGCGCTCAAGCGGGTTCGAGTCGAGGATGAGCGTGCCGACGTGCTCGTTCTCGCGGAACACGTGGGATTGCTTGAGGAGCGCGTCGACGAGCGTGGTCTTGCCGTGATCGACGTGAGCGATGATAGCGAGGTTGCGCACATCTGCGCGGCGGGACTGCATGTATCCATCATGCGGCACGGTGATGGTGCGAACCAAAGCGGGGGCGGGAAGGCAGGTAAAGGCGGGCGGACCGGGCCCTCATCCCCCGGCCCCTTCTCCCGCAAAGCGGGAGAAGGGGAGCGCTGAGGCAGCGGCGCGCCCTCGGTCGTGCGTGCCGCAGGCTGACATGGCGTGAGCTTTGCGCGATGCCCGGCGCACGCGTCACACTGGTAGGAGTCAATCCACGTTCGGAGGAGCGCCGTGAGCAGCAGTTACGACCTGATCCAGGAGCTGGTGGCCGGGAAGCGGCCGGACGCGGAGCTTGTGCGGCCTTCGGACATCATGGAGCGGCCCTCGGCGATCATGCCGTTCGTCATCGAATCGGACGGGCGCAGGGAGCGGGCGTACGACATCTACTCTCTGCTGTTGAAGGAGCGGATCGTCTTCCTGGGGACGCCGATCGACGCGATGGTGGCGAACGTTGTCATCGCGCAGCTCCTCTACCTAGCGCGCGAGGACGACGAGAAGGACGTGATGATGTACATCAACTGCCCGGGCGGGAGTGTCACGGCCGGGCTGGCGATGTACGACACGATGAACCTGGTGCGGCCGAACATCTCGACGGTGTGCATCGGGCTGGCGGCGAGCATGGGCACGGTGTTGCTGACCTCGGGCGCGAAGGGCAAGCGCTACGCGCTGCCGAACGCGACGATCCACCTGCACCAGGTGCTTGGCGGCGCTCAGGGGCAGGCGCGGGACATCGAAATCCAGGCGCGGGAGACGTTGCGGCTCCAGCGGGTGCTGCGAAACATCATCCAGCAGACAACGGGCCAGGAGATGGAGAAGATCGAGCACGACACGGACCGGGACTTCTGGCTCGATCCGCATTCGGCGAAGGACTACGGGCTGATCGACGAGATCCTGGAGCGTCCGAGCCAGGCGGCGGTGGCGGTCAACGCGAAGGAGTAGACCAGAGACCAGAGAGAAGAGAGAAGAGAAAACCGCC
>JAKALX010000209.1 GCA_021823905.1 Chloroflexota bacterium
CGACACCGATTATGACCGCCAGGCGTGTGCCGACGATGATGCGCGCATAGATGTCGCGCCCATATGCGTCGGTGCCGAGCCAGTGCTCACCGCTGAATGGCGACTCCCAGCGATCGAGGATGAAAGGCGAACCAAGGCCCGGGTCCTGGGCGATGTCCAGGGGGTTGGCGGTCGGGTTAAATTTCGGGTTAGCTGTTTGGAAGGCCTCCATGTCGTCATACCGCTGCATGAGTGGCGCGGCCACGGCAGTGACAAGCACGACGAGCACGAGAATCACGCCAAACGCGCCCAGCTTGTTGCGACGCGCCAACCTGCCCGCCGTCCGTAGGACGGTCCGCAGAGAACGCACTTTGCGGTAGTCCATGTAGACAGGCGCGTTGGGCGTGGCTGACTGTTCGATCTGCGTCAAATCTCGTTCTCTCCGGACCTAGGTGTATCTGACCCGCGGGTCGAGCCAGGCGTACGCCAGGTCTACCCCGAGATTCACGGTAACGATAACAAAGGCGATGAGGAGCACCGTGCCTTCGAACGGTGGGAAATCGCGGGAAGTGAGCCTGGCAAGAAGGAAGCGGCCCACACCGTCGATGTTGAACATGCTCTCAAGAATAATCTGGCCGCCGACCATCCCGCTGATCGTGAGGCCCATGACGGTCAGCACCGGGAGCATCGCGTTCTTCATGGCGTGCTGCACCCAGATGCTCGTATCACGGAGGCCCTTCGCCCGGGCGGTGCGGATGTAGTCCTGGCGAAGCACTTCAAGCATCTGCGAGCGCAGGATGCGCATGATACCCGCGCCACCGGCGATGCCGCCCGCAATCGCGGGAATCACGTAGAGCTTCGCCGCCCCGGCCGGGTCGGTCCAAAAATGGGGGTGTCCGACGACGTCGATTTTGAAGAGCGACAACTTGACGACCAACAGCGATAAGAGGATGGCGACGACGAAGACCGGCATGGCCACGCCCAGAATCGAGAACCCTCTGAGGAGATAGTCGATCCAGGTGTCCTGCTTCACGGCGCTGATCACCCCGACCGGTATGCTGAGCGCGAACGAGATGAACACGATGATGACGCCAAGCTCGAGCGTGGTCGTCACCCGCCCCCCAAGCTCGTGCCAGGTGGTGCGGTGGCTCTCGTACGAACGCCCGAGGTCGCCGTGAGCAAGGTCGCTCATGAAGGTGACGTACTGCCGCCAGAGCGGCTTGTCGAGGCCCATCTCGTGGCGGGCATACTCGACCGCCTTTTGCTGGTCCAGGCCCGCAACGATGGTGGAGGCCACGCGCTTCGCGGCAAAATCTCCGGGAAGCGCGTGCGCACCAACGAAGACCATCGTCGCCACGAACCAGAGGACGAGCACATTCAGCAACAAACGCCTGATGATGTAGTTGGTCAAGGCTCTCTCCTGGTCGTGGCTTCAATGGGCACTGTTACATGAGTCTCCTTAACTGAGCGTTCGGTTCTTGATGGCGTCCGTATATGTCGGATCCTTCGGATTGAACCACGTGCGCGACCCGGTAAGCGCCCCGTAGGCGGTGTTCCACCAGCCCTGGCCGGCCTTGCCCGCCGTCGGGTACGTGTTGAGGTTCGGGTGCAGGTAGTTCCAGATGGCGCTGCGGCTGATGTAGTTGTAGAGCACGATCCCGCCGTACTGAGCGTTCTTCAGGAGGATGTCCTGTGCCTGCAGGTTGAGCGCCTTGGCCTTGTTCGTGTCCGGTTCGACGGCCGCGTCGGCCAGGAGCTTGTCCAGGGCGGGGTTGTTGACGTGGTTCCAGTTCTGGCTGCCGGTCGAGGCAACGGTCGAGAGGAGGTCGAGGCGCGGGTCAGGGTTGTTGACCGCGTTCGTCCACGCCATCCAGTTCACAAACGTGCCCTTCCCGAGCAGTGGGATGACGTCGTCGTTGTAGGTGGCCCTGGTCGACTTGATCTGGCTGATGCCCAGGTTGTCGTTGAGCATCTTGATGAGGATCGCGCTCGTGTCTGGCCAGACGCCGGTCCACGTGTCGATACCATGGATGTCGACGTCGCCGAGCGCCGGTCCGCCACCGGCGGCCCAGAGGTCGCGAGCGTCCTTGATCTCGGCGGCGCGGTCCGTCCGGTAGCCTTCGTACTTGATCAGGTCGTCAGGCTTCACGGCCCAGCCCTGCTGTAGCCAGGTGACCGGACCGCTGACCTGCCCAAGGCCCTGGTGGAACGCCTGGATCAGCCCCCGCCGGTCGATCGCCATGTTCATGGCCCGCACGAGGCGGAGGTCCTTGAACTGCTGGTTCATGTTGAGGTGCAGGAAGACGGTGTTCGACACGCCGGTCAAGACCTCAATCATCTGGCCCGCATGGGCGTCGATGACGGCCTTCGCCGCGGACGGGTCGCCCGGGCCCCAGCTGTCGACCTGCTTCTGCTCGAATGCCAGGCGCTGAGCGTTCGGGTCCTCGAAGAGACCCCACGGAATATGAATGCCGTCGAGGTGAGGCTCGCCCTTGCGGAAGTGGGTCGGGTTCTTCTTGAGGAGGATGTCCTTGCCGGTCGCCCACTGCTGCAGCGTGAACGGGCCGGTTGCCGGCATCGCGTCCGGTGTCAATACGGTATGCGTCTTCTCGAACTGCATGGTCGCTTCGCGGTTCGGGATGCCCCCGAAATAGGCAGCGAGGCGTCCAAGGAACGGGGCGTTCGGCTTCGGCAGCGTGAGCTTCAGCGTGAAGTCGTCAGGCGTCTCAACCTTGACCCCGGCCCAGTCCGACTTGAAGCGGAACTGCGCCTTCGTTCCGTCCTGGAGCACCCCGGCGGCCGAGCGCTCGATGTGCCACTTGATGTCGGCGGAGGTGAACTGGCGGCCCTTGGTGATCGGCGTGTCCTGCCACTTGACATCGTTGCGGAGCGAGAAGGTGTAGGTCTGCGCGTCCGGGGTTTCCCACTTCTGTGCGAGGTCCGCTTCGACATCGCCGGCGTCCGGGTTCGAGAAGCGGAGAATCTTGGAGTAGACGTACTGGCTCAGCCATGCGACCTCGTCACGCGAGGCGCGTTCGATGTCGACCGAGTCGAACTGAGTGCCACCGAGAACGGCAGTGTAGATGCCGCCGTCGTTTGGGGTCGCTGCGGCCGTCGTTGCGCTGGCGCTCGCCGCCGCGGTGGTGGTGCCACCCGCGGTCGTTTTCGACGCCGCGGTCGGCGTTGACGACGAGCTGTCACCGCCGCAGCCGACGAGGCCCAACGCCGCCGCGCCGACCCCCCCGGCTGCCACACCACCCACAAACCGTCGCCGCGAGACGCTGCCCGCGTGCAGCCGCCTCACCCAGTAGTTGTCGTCGTGAGCCATCAGAGTGCATCCCCCTAAACTGACCGGGCCCGGCTCTGCCTCGATGATAAACGTGGCGAACCCAATCCCCGGATGGGCGGGATGCTACGGGCCAGCACGCAACAGCATATGAGCACGATCATAGACGCCAGGCCGGCCGCTGCGATTGGACATCGCCGGCAGATGTCCATCGCCCGTCCTACGGCTGGCTGAAGTGAGCGCTCTGATCCAGATGCTCCGGCCAGAACGGAACGGGAGCGCTTCGCCCGAGATTCGGCGTTCGGAACACCTCGTCCCGCTGCAACAACCAGCTCACGATTCCCGGGCTGCCCAGCTCCAGGTGAGCGCGCGCGGCCTCGCGCGCCAGGCTCCGCCGCGCCTCCAGATCGAACTCCACAACCAGCCGCGAGAGCGCCCGCGGGGCCTGTCCAGCGATGCCAAGGGCGGCTGCCGTAGCGCCGCTGGCGCCCAGCACGTCGAGCAGAGCGCGTGACGGATCGGGGCCCTCCAACGGCGGCGCCCAGCCGAACCAGAGCGCCGCCTTGCCGTTGCCGTACGCTCGATCGAGCGCCTTCGCCGAGATCGCGGTGTACGTGTCAACGGCCGCCTTGAACTGCGGCCCCAGCGCTTCGCCGAGCATTCCGATGACGGTGTCGCTGGCCCCATACAACGGGTCGAAGATGCTCGGGAACTCCACCGTCACGGGACCAAGGGCCGGCCCGCCCGCCGCCGTCCAGCGTTTCCGCGCCTCCCCCACGTCGTCCTCCAGGCTGGACCGGTAGCCCGGGAACGCGGCGAGCTCCGCATCAGACAGGGCGAACCCCGGCGTGACCGGCGTTACCAACGCCGAAGCGGCAGCGCGTCCGCCAAACAACCGCCGGGCGAGCTCTTGCCGGTTCAATGCACCGCTCAACGCCCGCACCAGCTCGGGATTGTTCCACGGGGCCGCGCCGGCGAAGAACGTGGTCACCACCGGGCTCTCCTGGAACCGTGCCAGCTCCGCTGCGTGCGGCAGGGCCTGGCGGACCCTCGGCGCGTCTCTGCGATCACGCGTGATGACTTCGTCGAGCTCCCCCGCGACGAATCTCGCCGCGTCGTCGCGGCCCGGTTGCGCCACCGTCAGCCCGTCGAGCGCTGGCTGGCGATGCCCTCCGCGAAACGCCGTGAAGCGAAGCGTCCCGTTCGCCAGTCCCTCGTAGACAAACGGGCCGCTGCCAACGACTGTTTCCGGCCGGAGCTCCTGCCATTGCTTCTCGAACGCGGCCACCGCCTCCGGCGCCTGGACCAGGGCAAACCGGCCGGCAAGCGTCTCCAGGAGGCATGGGTCCGGGTGAGACGTGTCGATCCGAAGCGTCGTGGCGGCCGTCGCGGTCACTCGGTCAATCGCGCCATACGCTGCCGCATCCTGGAGCCCTGGCAGCCGGCCCTGCGCCACAAGCGCGAGCGTTCGCTCCAGGTGAGCCGCCACGTCCGCGGCGGTGACCGCCCGTCCCCCGAGCGGCGCGCGATCCTGCCACCGCGCCACCGGGTCGAGGTGCAGGACCAGCGACTGCGCATCCGGCTGCTCCCACCGAGCCGCCAACCCCGCGCCGAGTCGCGGCTCGCCAAAATCAACCCAGTCGACGAGCCGCGAGTGCGTCCGTCCCAGCACTTCGATGACGGACGGCTCGCCGCTTCGCTGAGCGTCGAACGTGTCGAAACTCAAACTGCGCGCGGCCACCAGCCGGGCAATCCCGCCCTGAGGAAGCGGCGTGGCAGCCGCTGTCTGAGCCGGCGTGGGCGACGGCAACACAGCAGGCGATTCCGCCGGACGCGACGGCGCCGAACCTCGACCCGCAACAACCATGGCGGCCGCGGCGGCGCCGGCCGCCGCCGCCAGCCCGCTTCCCGCGACAAGGATCTGGCGCCGGCTGAGCGTCCCGCCGCCATCCCGCACTAACGCCCCTCCAAGCTGTTACCGATCTCTCCGATCACTTGTTAGCTCTCTCCGATCCATACACTCCCGCCTGCGGCAGAGGGGTGCAAGCCGCGTCGAAAGTGAACTTTCGCGGCAAAAGGAAACGGCGTTACCCGGTCAGAGCGGGCAGATGTCGGTGTACTTGCGCACGGGCAGGTTCGCGTAGCCGTAGTCGAACACGTCGTGGATGTGCGCGGGGTTGTCGGCGTCCGGGGTGATGGTCGCCAGGTAGCGGGTAGCGGCGAGGCAGCCCGCGTGTACGCTCATCCGGTCGAGGAAGCCCTGCCGGAACTGCTCGGCGGCGTAGGCGAAGAGGGGATCCTTCGCCTCCTTGACCACGGCGTCGATCGCTGCCGTCGGGTTCGCCCCGGAAGCGGCGGTCGCAACCGCAATCCGAAAGAGCGCGTAGCTTTCGAGGCCGGCCCGCCCGTCAACACCCCGCGCTTCCTGCTGCCAGTCCTTCAGATCCTTGTTCCCGACGGTCAGACGGTAGGCGTCGATCGCGCCTTGCCAGTCGCCGCTGTTGAGGCGCGCGGCCTCGAATTTCGCGTCGGCGTCTTCAATCGCGTGGAAGAGGTAGACGGGTTTGTCGGGCTCCTCGGTCTGTTGCCCGAACCGGCGCCCGTCGAAGGCGTAGATCATGGTCCTGGGCCGGGTTGGACCGGCGCCGGCGGCCCGGACGGCGCCGGCGTGCGCGAGCAGTTGCCACTGCGTACCCGACTGGCGGAACTCCACGTGGTCCAGGAAATCGGCCGTGTCGGTCGGGCCAATGTCGCGCCAGGCGGTGCCGTCCCAGGCCTCCAGATGAATGCCGTAGGTGCAGCCCGTCGTCGTGCACGCGGCGCTGAGAACGCTCACCTGTGGCGGCCCGCCGGCGCCGGTTCGATCGGCGACGGCGAAGAAATCCTGGCCCATCCGGGATGCGTCGGCGTCGCTTTCGAGGCGCAGTTCGGCAAGCGACTGGTTTCCGGTGCGGAGCAGGAAGACCGCTCCCGGCACCGCGCCCGTCCGCGCCGGCTGTTGCAAGGGGACGAGATAGGCCGTGTCAGCCTTGCCGTCACTGTCGAGGTCGCCGGTGGCGCAGCGCACGTTCCACAGGCTTCGCAGCCTGGCGGGGCAGGGATCTGCGGGAGAGGCCAGGATCTCGGACTCGAGGCCAGCGCGCGCGTCGTCCGCATCCTTGGGAGGGGCCGCGAGGACATCGCGGGTGGGCGTGGCCCGTGGTGCAGGCGTCGCGGTCTCCGTGGGAGGCGCGGCGCCGGCTGTCGCGGTCGTGACGGTGGCCGTGTCACGCGTGGCGCCGTTACATGCCATGGCGAGGCCAACCGCGACCAGCGCACCGAGCGCCACCGCTA
>JAKALX010000210.1 GCA_021823905.1 Chloroflexota bacterium
GATTTCGGCCGGGGAACGGGCGAACGGCGGGTCAGCGGTGCTCGTAGGGATGCGTGAAGGGCGATTCGCGCCGGGCTACGAGACGCGCTCGGCGACGACCACGTCGCGGCTGACATATTCGAGACCCGAGGAGTCGAGGTCGCCACCGCAGGTGATCATGGTGATCCACTGCTTGCCCGCTGGCCGGTTTGGCGGCGAAATAACCTTGCCCATGTCGATGGTGGCGGCGGGGTATTGGGCCTTGGAGATAACCTTGTAGTGGTACTCCTGGCCGTTCTCCATCTGGATGACCACTTCGTCGCCCGTGCTGGCCTGGGCGAGCTTCTGGAAGGGCGCCGGACAGGCCATCGGGTTATTCGGGCAGGCCGAGCGGTTGATGTAGTAGACGTGGGCGGAGAAGACGGCGTTGCCGTCCCAGCCGGGCCGAGTTCCGAGGAAGTAGCCACCAGGCGGCAGGTCCGTGTTGTACCAGCCAACGGCGACGTTGGTGTTCTTCGGGGTGTCCATCTCGCCGCTCGCCGTCACGTTGAGCTCTTCAATCGGTGCATCGACACCAAAGCGGGGGTACTTGAAGCGGGCGACCTTGCCGTTGAAGGGCGTCGGCGTGGCGGTCGGCGGGAGGGGCGTGGGCGTCAGCGTCGGCGCCGGCGTGCTGGTTGCGGTCGCTGGTTCGCTGGTGGCGGTAGCCGCGGCGGGTTTGCCGCTGCCGCCGCCGCAGGCGTAGCCCGCGGCGAAGAGGGTCACCCCGGCGAAGAGCGTCAGCAGCGAGATGTTTCGGGCAAGCTTCAAGGAGCCTCTCCGCGGTTCGAATTCTCGGAATCTCACCCTAGCGCAGACGGTTCGAAGGAAAAACCGGACAGGGAAGGAATGCGGGCCGTGCTCTTTACGACACGCGTTCGGCGATGACGACGTCGCGCTCGAGGTATTCGACCGGACCGTTCGGCTTGTCGGCGTACACAGGCACCGAAGGGCCCGTATTTGAGCAGGTGATGAGGGTGATCCACTCCTTGTCCTTCGGCCGCGTTGGGGCGTCGATCAGCTCGCCCATCTTGATGTCGTTGATCGAGTAGTTCTGCTTGAGGATGACCTTGTAGGTGTACTCCGTGCCGTTGTCCATGACGACCGTGATCAGATCATCCGGGTTGAGCTGGTTGAGTTTGTTGAACGGCATGAGGCGTGGATCGAGGCCGTAGTAGTCGACATGGGCGGAGAAGAGGGCGTTTTTTCCAAAGCCAGGCTTGTCGCCGAGGAATGGCGCGTTGGCGAGCATGGTGGTGTCGTACCAGCCGACGTCGCGGGGATTGTGGGGGGTATCGAGCTCGTTCGTCCCCGGCTTGATCGAGATGGGCTCGACGGCGGCGTCGACGTTAAAGCGAGGGATCTTGAAGCGGGCGACGGCACCGTCGTACGGCGGCGGAGTCGGGGTTGGCGTCGGTACATCCGTCGGCGTTGCGCTCGCGGCGGAGGTCGGCGTGGGCGTTGGGGTGAAGTAATTGACGTGCGCGGGGACCGACGGACGGGTGTCGCCGGCGTAGAAGTAGCCGGCGCCGAGCATGCCCAGCCCGGCGCTGAAGGAGACGACGGCGAGGACAGGAAGGAGTCTCACACGCACGCGGCAGTCCTTCCGAGACGGATATCTGGCATCAGGTTAATCGACTCGGGCGCAACGCAGCATTAAGGCGTCCGATCGGAGCGGCCCGCGCGGCGGCTGAGCGCCAGCCCGCCGGCAGCGCCGAGCAGGGCAATTGCGACCGCGCCAATGCCGAGGATGAGCAGCGGTGAAACGCCGCCGCCACCGCCTGAGCTCGTTGCCGGGCGAACGCCGGATGCGGGCGTCGTGGCAAATGAGACGTCGTCGGTTGGTGGCGTGCCCTCTTTCGGGGTGAACTTCGCCTGTTCCGTGGCCGTCGCCATGCGGTCGGCGGCGCTGGGCGTGAAGCTGACTTCGGGCGGGAGTGGGAGCGGGGCGCCGGCGCCGGCGTTGAGATCGAGATGCTGGAGCCCGGGCCGCCAGGTTGCGGTCTGAGCGGCAGGCTGGCCGTTCACGCGGAAAGTGACCGTCTTGCCCTCGGCGCCGCAGCCCTGCGCCTGGGATTCGTGCATCACGGAGAGGACGTAGACGCTGGCGGGGCCCTGGCCTAGCGCCCCGCGCGCGCCGGGTTGCGTGCAATCCTTGCCGTCGATCAGTGCCTGGACTTCGCTGCCATCGGGCACCGGTTTGCCATCGATGCTGACCGTGCCATAGAACGAGGCCGGGACCTGCGGCTGAGCGAGGGCGACTCCCGCCAGGAGCCACGAGAGGCCCCAGGCAAAGGCGCCGGCGAGCGCGACGCGGCGGCGGGAGAGGAGAGCCAAAGCGGCGTCAGTCGCCGAAAACGATGGCGGCAGCGGAGGCCAGCGCCGCCTCGAGACGCGCCAGCGCCTCCTGGCCGCGGGCGCGCTTGGCGGCTGAGCCGTCCTGTTCCGCGGCGGTGCGGGCGAGGCCGCGGCCCTCGCGTGCGGCGGCGGTAGCTTCGCGGTACCTGGCGTAGGAGCCGGGCCGGGCGAGGGCAGCGGCGGCGATAGTGCCGCGGCGCACCGCGTCTTCGAGCTTCTTGCCGGCAGCGTCGAGCTTGCTCGCCGCCTGCTGGGCGGCGGCGATGCGATCGCGGTCGACCTCGCTGTCGAAGCGCTTGTCCTTGAGGCTTTCGCGGGCCTCTTCGAGCGCTTCGCTGGCCTGGATGACGGCATCGGCCGCCTCGGAAAGCCGCTTACTCTGTTCGTCGTTCATGGCCTGTAGGGTACAGGCGAAGGTTTCCGGTTCACAATTCACAATTCACGATTCGCCAGCCGAGTTTGCGGGGCCTTTGCGGTTGTAGCGGCTGGCGGCGGCGTCAGCTCCTTCGGACATGATCGTCTCGACAGCGTCGGCGGCGAGGCCAACTGCTTCGTCGAGGAGGCGCTTCTCGTCGCCGGACGGGACGCCGAGGACGTAGCCGGCAACCACGTCCGGGTCCCAGGAAGGCTCGCCGCTGTGAAGGGGACGGCCAATGCCGACGCGGATACGGGCAAATTCGAGGCCGACCGCCTGGCCGATGCTCTTGAGGCCGTTGTGGCCGCCATGGCCGCCGCCCACGCGAATGCGAAGGGCGCCGACGTTCATGTCGAGGTCGTCGTAGACGACGACCGTGTGGGCGGCGTCGCAGCCAGTCCATTGCAGCGCCTGAGCGACAGCTTTGCCGCTGAGGTTGACGTAGGTTTTCGGTTTGACGAGCGCGATCTTCTGGCCAGCCAGGTTGCCGACTCCGATCGCCATGAGGCTGCCGGTCGTCTTCGGCTGGGCGCCGGCGCGGCGGGCGAGCTCGTTGACGATCCACCAGCCGACGTTGTGGCGGGTGCGCGCGTACTCCTGGCCGGGGTTGCCCAGGCCGACGACGAGCCAGTCAGCCGCGAAGCGCGGACCGCTGTGGGAGAAGAGCTTCTTGAAGGCCATCGTGCGAAGCGTACGGGGCCTCCGGGAGAAGGCGCCAGAAGCGCACGATCAGCGGACGGCGAAGACGACGGTCCACGTCTGCCCGGCGCAGAACGGGCGGCTGCGAACGACCTCGGCCCGCCAAGATCCGTCACAACCGTGGAGAGCATCGCCCGCCTCGCCTGATGCAGCCTCCACGGATTCGTTCCGTGGTTGTCGCTCTCGGACTGGTGGCTCGTGGACGATCCTCCCAAAGAGCATCGCGGCATGGCCAGGTTCCGGTCCATCTATCGCAAACGACCAGCAGGATCAGGCGACCCCGGCATCTGCCTGGTTTGCACCGCAGCCCGCCGGGCGGAACGAAACCCGGCGATCGACGCCGCGGTCGCATTCAGCCTCTCGGCCGAGGTCGAGCTCCAGGGACTGGTCCCGAGAGAGTTCCTGGATCGAGTCGTCAGCCGGTTGCTGGCGCTCACCGAAAACGAAGCGCTCACACTGATTCGCGCGGTGCCCCGCGAGGCCTATGCCAGCGATGAGTTTGACGACAGCTGCCTCCTCGCCGGCGCATGCAGCTTCCACGCGCTGCTGTCGAGCCACGTGGCCGCGTAGGCGTGGACGCGCGGAGGCGCGAGGCTCAGTCCCCGCGACGAATCCGCGCGTAGCGTACGAGCGCGTACATGGCCAGAACGCACTCCTCGACCGTGTCGTAGATGGGGATCCTGGCTGCGCGCAACAGCTCCTCGACCATCTCCGACGGCATCATCGACCGGGTGATCACCGGCGTCCCGTACCGCTCCGGAATTCGGCTGAACGCGTCAACGGCGGTGATCACCGCCTTCCGCTGGTCGGCGAGGGACTTTGCCCGAAGGCTTCGATCGCGCGGCACGCTCGTAATGATCCCATCGACGTTGTCGAGCGATGCCAGCTTCTCGATGACCGCGGTCTCTTCCTCGGCGCCGATCGCCCCGGCCGCGAAGTCCACCGGGTTGTTGGGGACCGGCGCGTGCGGGGGCAGCATCTCCTTGAGAGCGCGCTTGTCCGCGTCGTGGAACTCGGGAACCTCGAGGCCCATGGATATCAGGGTGTCGACGGCGAGCACGCTTTCGCCGCCGTTGCCCACGACAGCGATCCGGCCGCCACGCGGAAGTGGCTGGCCGAGGAGCGCCCGGGCCATGACGAAGAGGTGCTCCAGTTGGAAGACGCGAATGATCCCGGACTGCCGGCACATGCCATCGAAGACCCGGTCCTCGCCCGCGATGGAGGCCGTGTGGGAGAGCGTTGCTCGCGCGCCCTGCTGCGAGCGCCCTCCCTTCAGAATGAGGATTGGCTTCTCCTGTGACACCTTCCGCGCGACCTGTGCGAAGCGCCGCCCGTCCTTGAAGCCTTCCATGTATAGCGCGATCACGCGCGTGCGCTCGTCGCAGGCGAGGTATTCGAGGTAGTCGGCGGCGGTGATGTCCGCCTGGTTCCCCATGCTGACGAACGTGCTCAGGCCGAATCCGCCGGTCTCCGCCGCCCGCACGGCTGCTCCGCCGAACATGCCGCTCTGACTGAGGAACGCGAGCCCGCCACGGGGTGGCGTCGGCAACGGGGAGATGTTCAGGTTGACGGCGGAGGTCCACATGCCGTTCCCGTTGGGTCCGATGAAGCGCAGCCCGCCGGCCCGCGCGATCCTCACCGTCTCTTCCTGGAGCGACCGGCCCCTGGCGCCGGTTTCCGCGAAGTCAGCGGAGATGATGAGCCCGCCCGGGATGCCCTTTTGGACGCAGCTCTGCATGGTCTTCGGCATCTGCTCGGCCGGGATCGTGAAGACGGCCAGGTCGACCGGCTCGGGAATCTCCGCAACGTCGTTGTAAGCCTTGAGGCCGGCGACCTCGCTCTCGCGCGGGTTGACGACGTAGATCCGCCCGCGAAACCCTGACGACAGGGCGCGATTCATCACCATCCCGCCCCACTTGGTCGGGTTGTTGCTGGCGCCGACGATCGCGATCGACTTCGGCTTGAAGATCGGCTCCAGCTGCCGGACTACCTCTTCGGACATTCGGACCTCCGCCCGGATCGTACGGTACGGAAAGCCAACGAACCTTCGGCCCACGAGGCAGGCCGCCGCCGGGGAGAAGACGCTGGACGCTAGACGCCTGGGGGTTGCGGTCAGGCGTAAGCCTGGACGGCGGCGAGGATGGCCGGGGTGACGATGATGACGAGCCAGGCAGCGCCAACGAAGACGAGGACGTCGCTCGCGAGCGTGCGGGCCACCGTGATGAGAGACGGCTCCGCGTCCTCGGAGACGATGAGCCACTCGGCGGCAGCCGCCGCTCCGGGTGTCGGCGAATCGGCGAGGGCGACGACCACGGCTTTCGTGACCCGGGCGAAGGCGATCCAGCCGCCGAGGACGGCAAGGGCCGCAAGGGCGCTGAGACAGAGGCCGGCCAGTGCACCGGATCTGGCCGCGTCTCCCGGATCTTGCGGGAAGCTTGTGATCGGTCCAAAGACACGGCTCGCGAGGGTCCCCTGGGTGAAAGCGTGGACGGCGTTAACCGAGGTAACGAGGAGCGCAACCAGGAGCCCGGCCCAGATGATGCCGGTCAGCCAGCGGACGTCGCGCAGGGCGCGGGCGTCGTGCTGATCGAGTTCGCCGCCGTCGAGCGCGTCACTCGCGGGGGCGCCGGGGGAATCGCTCATGGTCGCTCACCTCGCTCGAAGTCGGGCGTATGATACGCCTTCGCCGCAAGGCCCGGCCGGCCCAAATCCGCGGCGCCGGGGGCAAGAGATGGCGACACGCGAACAGGTGGACGAGCTGAAGGCGAAGATGCGCGAGGAGCGTGCGGGACTGATCGAGGCGGCGAGGAGTCTGAGCGCGGACGAGGCGCTGAAGGTGCCGGTGGACGCGGCCGGCGAGGAGCAATGGACCGCGCTGGAGCAGCTGGCGCACCTCTGGGAGATGGAGCGGAGCTACGACGCCTGGGTGCGGGCGGCGCTGGCCGAGGATGGCGCCGACCTGCGCGGGGTCGAGCCCGAGCCGGTGGCCATCCCGATCGAGCGGGCGAACGGGCACACGGTCGAAGAGTTGCTGCGGGCGCTCGAGCTGGAGCGAGCCTACACGCTGGGGCTCATC
>JAKALX010000211.1 GCA_021823905.1 Chloroflexota bacterium
GTGCGCAAGCGCTGGTCGTCGAAGGGCGCAGCGCCAACGAAGAAGCGCATGCCGAAGAAGAGCGAGTGCCCGATTGTCGACTCTTGCAGCTCCGGCACGGCCTTCTTCAGGCGGTCGGCGTCGGAGCGCACGACGAAGGCGGCGTCGAGCTTCTTCGTCCGCAGCCAGGCTTCTATTTCCGACGCGTTCTTTGGCTGCATCATATTCACGCCGTCGAGGAACGGCCGGTCGCCGCCGCCGTGCCAGCGAGGGTTTCGCGACACGCTGGCGAAGTGTCCTTCGCTCCAGTCGACCCAGCGAAACGGGCCGCTGCCAATCTGGGTGTCGAGGGTGAACGACGCGCCGTTCGCCACCAGCTCGGGCGCGACCACGAACGCGTTCACGCCGGCGAACCCTTCGACCATCGCCGCCATGGGCGCCTTCATCTTGAACGTGACCGTCTGCGGATCGCTCGCGGTTATCGAATCGATGTTCGCCCACTCGGCCTTGCGAACGAACGAGGCGTCGCCCTGGGTCTGGCGATCGAAGCTGAACTTGATGTCGTCGGCCGTGACAAGCCGGCCGTTGAGGGGCGCGCGATCGTGCCAGCGGGCGTTCGGGTTTACGTGGAACACGAGCGTCTGGGCGTCGGGCTGCTCGGGCTGCGAAGTGGCGAGGTCCGGCGCAAGCGATCCGTCGGCCTGGCTCGTGTAGCTCAAGAGGCGGCTGAAGACCATCGCCTGCTGGCCGTAGAACGGCGGGGCAAACGTCTTGTGCGGGTCGTAGACGCCGTCGCTGGCGACGTAGCCGGTGTAGGTGAGCGTTTCGCCGCGTTGCGACGAGCCAGCGCGGGCCGTGCCGCTCGGGAGGGCCGCGCTGGCGCTGCTCGTGCTGCCGGCGGCGCTGGCTCGGGGCGGTGGGTTCTTCTTACTCCCTCCGCTGCAAGCAGCCGCCGCTGCCCCCGCGAGGCCCGCGGCGCCCGCCGCGAGGCCGAGGAACCGGCGCCTGGTCAGCCGGCCCGTTGCTCGCCGTTCGTCGTCCATCCGGCTTCGATGGTAGCGGCGCGCGCCCGTATATGCCGGTAAGGCCGGATTAATGTCAGAACAGGTTGCCATTGACGGCCGGACCGGCTATGCAAGTGCAGGTGGCGCGCGTGTTCCGCGCGCAACGCGCTGGCTCGACGAAAGGGGGTTCAGAAATGGCTGGGAAGCTGGCGGCAGCCGAGGTCGCCGCTCGTACGGAGCGGCTTGATGGTTGGACAGCCGATGGCGACCGGGAGATTGTTCGGACCTTCCGGTTCCTGGATCACAGCCAGGCGATGGGGTTCGTGGTCCGCGTGGCGCTCGCGGCGGAGGCAATGAACCACCACCCTGATCTCCGGATCGTCTACAACCGCGTGGAGATCCGGCTCAGCACGCACGATGCCGGCGGGGTGACCGAAAGCGACTTCAAGCTCGCCGGACAGATCGATGGTTTTGCCTGAAACGGGGCGCCGAACGGGTTCTCGCGCCAACGTGGGTTTCCGCTGGTGCTAGCGGCCGTATGCGGCCTTGGCGTCACGCGCTGCCCTGGCGAGCTCCTGCTCGTCGGGCGTGAGTTCCGTCCAATCCTTCACGATCTCGTTCTTCAACGGGAAGATGTGGATGGCGTCCCAGCCGCAGGATTCCTCGCAAAGGCGGCAGCCGGTGCACTTCTTGATGTCGACGGTGCTGACGCCGAAGAAGTCGTCGATGCGTTCGTTGCGCTGCAGGCTGAGGGCGTCGAAGGGGCAGATGTTGATGCAGAGCTCGCAGCCCGAGCCGATGCACTTCTCGTCGATGATGACCGAACGCGGCCAGTCGTTCTTCTTCAGGCCGCGGCACATGTCGCCGAACGTGTCCATAATCGCTTCCGGCGGGCAGACGACGCCGCAGGCGCCGCAGTCGATGCAGAGCGTCGGATCGATGACATGGAGCATGTTGCGCTCGCCCGTGATCGCGTTGGTGGGGCAGCGCTTCGTGCAGGCGGTGCAGCCGATGCACGTTTCGATAATCGAGTACGCCAAGATAGAGACCTCTCCGCGGTGCTGGCACAGGGATCATAGCATGGGGCTCCACTGCCGCCGAATGCGATGGGCGGGCAACCACAGCGAACCCGGATCGTCGAGATCTTGGCGGCGTGGCCCTGAGGGCTACTGCCGCTTCGCACCCCACGCATCCCAGTAGGTAACGTCCTCCACCGGCCGCCGGAGGCCCGTCCCGAACTTCCCCTTCGGCCACCCGACGGGGATCAACGCCGCCGTTTCGACCGTTTCCGGAATGCCCAGCAGCTTGCGGACGTCGTCCTGGTGGGCACGGTGCACCGTCGTCAGGGCCGTGCCGAGGCCGAGCGCGCGGGCGGCGAGCATCAGGTTCTGGACGGCGGGGTAGATGCTCGATCCGGCGGTGATGTCGCCGCCGGGGCCGGTGAGGGCGCAGGCGAAGATCAGCACGGGCGCCTCGTGGAGGTGCGCGGCGAGGTAGTTGGCGCTCTTCAAAACCGCGTCGTTGCTCTTCGCCTCCTCGGGCGGGAGGTCGGTGCGGGCGTTGCCATAGCCGGAGGCGGTGTAGCGGGTCCAGGCCTCTTCGTACCACTCCTGGATCTGCTTCTTCTTCGCCGCGTCCGTTACGACGAGCCAGCGCCAACCCTGGCGGTTACCGCCGCTCGGCGCGCGAGTGGCGGCCCAGATGATGCGCTTGATGTACGCCTCGGGCACGGGATCGGTCTTCAGACGGCGCATGGCGCGCTGCGTCCCGATGACCTCGAAAAAGTTCGGTTCGACAACGACTGGTTCGGGCATGGGTCCTCCTGGGTTAGACGTTAGCGGTTCGGGGCCTGACGTTCGAACCGGCACTGGCGCGATCGAGGTGCGCGTGCCGTAGAATCGCCGCCATGGCGCTTCCGCTGGAGGGGATCCGGGTCTGTGACCTGACGTGGGTGATCGCGGGCCCGACCGCGACGCGAGTGCTCGCTGATTTCGGCGCGGAGGTCATTCGCGTCGAGCACGAGCAGGCGGTCGATCCGATTCGCCTCGGCCGGCCGATCGTCGGCGACCATCCGACGCTCAACAACTCGGGCTTCTTCAACTATTTCAACCGCAACAAGAAGAGCGTCCTCCTCAATGCGCGGCACCCCGACGGCATGGATCTTTTGAAGCGGCTGATCGCGAAGAGCGACGTTTTGATCGAGAACTTTTCGGCGGGCGTGCTCGAATCGTGGGGGCTGGGCTACGACGAGTTGCGGGCAATCCGGCCGGACATCATTTACTGCTCAATTTCCGGCTTTGGCCACAGCGGGCGCGACCGCGAGTTCACCACCTGGGGACCAACGGCGCAGGCGCTGAGCGGGCTCACGCTGACCTCGGGGCTGCCGGGAAAGCCGCCGGCCGGCTGGGGATACAGCTACATGGACCACACGGCGGGCTACAACGGCGCGATCGCGATCATGATGGCGCTGCACCACCGCAACCTGACCGGCGAGGGCCAGCACGTCGACATCTCCCAGGTGGAGGCCGGGATCGTCCTCAACGGCCCGGCCGTGCTCGACGGCGCGGTGAACGGGCGCACCTGGCGCCGGGAGGGGATGCCGCCGGGCAACCGGGCGTGGGAGCCGGCCGTCGCTCCGCACAACACGTACGCCTGCGCGGGCGAGGATCGCTGGCTGGCGATCGCCGTCATGAACGACGCCGAGTGGCAGGCGCTTGTCCGGGCGATGGAAGAGCCGGATTGGGCGCTCGACCCCCGCTTCGCGACCAACGCCGGACGGTTGGCAAACCAGGACGAGCTCGATGCCCGGATCGAGGAGTGGACCTCCGAGCTCGACGACTACGAGGCGATGGAGCTGCTTCAGGCGGCGGGCGTCCGGGCCGGAGTCTGCCAGAAACCGGGCGACCGTTTCGAACGTGATCCGCAATCGCGCGCGCGGGGATGGTGGCGCATGCTCATGCACCCGGAGCTGGGCGAGTGCGAATACGACGGCGTGACTCCCCGGCTTTCGAAGACGCCCGGTGAGCTGCGCAGCACGTCGCCGCTCATCGGTGAGCACACGCGCGAGGTCCTGGGCGAGGTCCTCGGGCTGGGTGAGGACGAAATCGACGCCGCCCAGGCTTCGGGGGCGTTGATGTGACCGGCCCGCTGCGCGATCTGCGGGTGGTCGAACTGTGCGACGAGCTTGGCCAGTACGCCGGGAAGCTGCTCGCCGACATGGGCGCGGACGTGGTGAAGGCCGAACCGCCAGCCGGATCTTCGGCGCGCACCGTTGGCCCGTTTGTGCGCGACATCCCCGGTCCGAATCGCTCGCTCGATTTCTGGTACCACAACACGAACAAGCGCTCCGCCGTTTTCGATTTCGAGAACGACGACGCCGGCCGGGAGCGCCTGAGGAAACTCATCCTTGCGGCGGACGTCGCCATTGAGGACCGGTCGCCGGGAACGCTCGCGGCGCTGGGTCTGGGCTACGGAGCGCTGAGCAGTGAGCGCCCGGGGCTGATCTACTGCTCGATCACGCCGTTCGGGCAGGACGGCCCGTGGGCGCGTTTCCGTTCCAGCGACATGGTCGGGCTGGCGCTCGGGGGCCCGATGAACATGAACGGCTACGACGCCGAGGACGCACCCGGCGCCCCACCGATCCGGGGCCACGGCGACCAGGGCTACAAGACGGCGTGCCATTTCGCCGTGATGGGAATCCTGGCGGCGCTGCTCCATCGCGATCACACCGGCGAGGGCCAGCACATTGACTGTTCGATGCACGAGGCCCTGAACAGCACGACCGAGGTCGGCCTCCCTTACTGGCTCTACAAGCGCGAGAACGTGATCCGGCAGACGACGCGCCATGCCGCGGCCCACAGGACCGAGCCGTGGCGCTATCCGGCCGGCGATGGCAGGGACGTGCTCGTCTTCGGTGTCGGGCGGGACAACGCCAGCTGGAAGAGCATCAAGGCGTGGTTCCAGGCGGAAGGCTTCGGGAAGCAGTTCGACGAACCGCGGTTCGACGACCCCCGCAACCGCCAGCCAGCTCGCGGGAGCCCGGAGGCTGGCGAGATTCTCGCCGAGGTTGGCCGTTTCTTCGCGGCCCACACCGCGGAGGAGATCTACCGCGGCGGCCAGGAGCGCGGCCAGGCCTGGGGCGTCATCCGTTCGCCCGACGAAACGCTTTCCGACCAGCACTGGCACGACCGCGGATTCTTCGTGCCGGTGAAGCGCGAAGGATTGGAGGGCGCGGCGTTGATGCCAGGCGCGCCCTATGTGCTGAGCGCAACGCCGTGGGAGCTGCGGCGGCCGGCGCCGAAGCTGGGAGAACATACCGCCGAGGTGCTCTCCGAAGCCGGGATTGAATGAAACAGTCTGTTCATCCGCAGGAAATCGTGGGTTTACATGCCGCGGCTAGCCTTCTCTCACCGGAGGCTCCACATGACGATCCGCGACCTGGTTGCTGGCACGACGGTAGGTGAGCTCGCCCGGCGAAACATTCGCGCCATGCTGGTGTTTGCCGACGCGGGGATATCGCCGCGCTACGCCGCCTGGACCGTTCGCCAGGCTGCCCGCGACTGCGGTGTCAGCGTCGACTCTCTACTCTCCCGGCTCGAACGTGTGCTCGGCGACCCGAGATCGGTTGCCGCATAGAGGCGTTCGTTACAACTATGGAACCTTCGTGAACGTTCCAGCAGAGGGGCTGACGTTGGCGCAGCCGTGGACTACCCTGCGATCCAGCGATCGGCTCGAGCAGGGACAGCGCACGCCCTGGCGGCAACGGAGGTGTCCGATGGAAACTCCCACGGTTCCCTATCCGAAGAGCGCTTCAATATACGAGCTCGTACGCCTGCGTCCATTTGTGCGGACGCAGCTCGCCGATCTGGGCGTCACAGACGAGTATCTCGGCTACCGGATCGGCGACGCGGCGCGTGCGGTGGGTGTTCCCGTGGAGCGAATCGCCGCGCTTGTGCAGCGCGAGCCAGCGGACACGCCATAAGGGCCCGCGGCTGGGTGGCCCCCGTTCAGGGGATCTTGAGCGTTTGTCCGGGCTTGAGAGTGCGGCAGCTCGCGTCGAGGCCGTTGATGGAGATGAGGTCGGCCACCTTTACCCCGAAGCTCTGCGCGATGCCGCTGCACGTGTCGCCCGAATTCACCACGTAGTTCTTGCCGCTCGCCTTCGGAGTTGGGCCCCCGACGGGGCCGCTGTTTACCGTGGCGACCGGCGTTGCGCGAGCCGGGATCTTGAGCTGGTCGCCGGCATGGATGTTGGTGCAACTGTCGTCGATCGTGCGATTGGCCCTCTTCAGCTCGTCGAAAGTGATCCCGAATTTCGCCGCGATCGCGCTGCACGTGTCGCCGGAAACGACGGTGTAGGTCTTGGCCGCCGCGGTCGCCGTGCTGTTGGGCGAAACCGTGATCGAGGGCCCGCCCGAGGTCGATATCTGACCGTCCTGGCGGATTGTGTAGAGCACGGGGTTGACGATCGGCGTCGAGCTCGGCACGCGCGCCGGGTCGGTGATGCGCTGGCCGTTTCCGGCGGTCTTTCCACCGCCGCCGCAGGCCGCGGCGAAGAGGCCGAACGACAGGCCGAGA
>JAKALX010000212.1 GCA_021823905.1 Chloroflexota bacterium
GCCGATGTGACGCTTGCGCCGGGGTACCGGCTCGTCGAGTTCCGCGTGCGCATCGAGAAGTCGGGCTTCTGGCCGGCGTTCTTCACGCCCTACTTCTTCTCCGTGCGGGACTGCCCCGGCAACGTCTACACGGTCGATTCGCCCGCGACGAGCGCACAGGGCGCGCGGTTCCGCGTCTTCTGGACCGGCGGCCGCCTGGAGAAGGACGTCTACTTCCAGCTCCCGCGCGGCGCCGCGCCCTGCGAGCTCCGCTACTTCGCCGGCCGCGGCATCATCCGGTTCATCTTCGATTGAGCGCTCATCACCCCTGCACGCTTCGTCGCCCTGCTGACGACGACACCCGAGTCCCCGTGACCATTCACGCTGCCGGCTGCGGTTCGGCCGTGGCGAACCCGACAGCTGAACCCAGGCAGACCCAGCAGTCCAGAGTCCGCTGGTCCCTTCTCGTTTGGTCGCAGTGAAGCTAGTCCTGAGAGAATAGGTGTTCTCCCGCCCTCGGATCAGGGTCTTGCCCCACACGCCGTAGGGGTTCCACCGAAGGCTCCACGTAGGGTTTGCAGCCTAACCTCGATCTCATGAAGCACATCGTGATGTTCAGCGGTGGAGTCGGATCGTGGGCGGCGGCCAAGCGTGTAGCCGCCAATTGCGGAACCGACGAATTGCTCCTACTCTTCGGTGACACACTCATTGAAGACGAGGACCTGTACCGTTTCCTGCGCGAAGCGGCCGACAACGTTGGTGGCAAGCTCGTCTGGATCGCTGAAGGCCGGAATCCATGGGAGGTCTTCCGCGACGAGCGCTTCATCGGAAATTCTATGGCCGACCCGTGTTCCAAGATCCTCAAACGCAACTTTCTGCGAAGGTGGCTAGACGAGCATTGCGATCCATCCGATACTACGGTTTACTTGGGCATCGATTGGACCGAGATCCATCGTCTGGATCGCGCCGCGAGTCGGTGGGCACCGTGGACGGTCGAGGCTCCCCTCTGCGAGCCGCCCCTAAGGACGAAAGAGGAGCTCTTGCAACTTGCTTCTGACGAAGGCCTCCAACCACCGCGCCTCTACGAGCTCGGGTTTCCCCACAACAATTGCGGCGGCTTCTGCGTGAAAGCTGGCCAAGGGCACTTCAAGCGGCTGCTGGAAGTTTTCCCGGAGCGCTACCGGATGCACGAAGAGAAGGAGGAGGGACTCAGGGCACATTTGGGGCGCGACGTCTCCATCCTCAAGGACCGCCGAGGAGGCCACACGTCCCCTATGTCGTTGCGAGAGTTCCGGAAGCGCGTGCAGTCAGAGCCATGGAGCGTCGACGAGCTCGAGTGGGGTGGCTGTGGCTGCGCTGTTGATTGAGGCACGATGCCGGACATACTCGATGAAGTAAGCGAGCTCGGTCTTCACACGTGGGCGATGCGATTGTGGCCTAGGATGTGGGACGGGTATGGGGGCGGCGACCTACGGTGGGAGACGGCTCCTCTCTCGCTCGCCGACCGGGAGAAGATCCCTTCGGCGCCGGGAATCTACACTTTGATCGTCCAGCCTGCCATCGCGGGTCACCCATCCAACTCGTGTCTAATGTACGTCGGACAAGCAGTATCACTCAGAGAGCGGTTTGGGAGGTACCTCACGCGCGAGCGCGCTGACAGCGGTCGCCCAAAGCTCGTACGACTTCTGAAGCGATATGAGGACCACATCTTGTTCTGCTTTACTCAGGTTCCTAAAGACAGGCTGACTTCGACTGAAGCGGGACTAATCACGGCCTTCATTCCGCCGGCTAACGACAAGTTTCCCGCTCGAATATCTAGGGTCGTGAATGCCTTCTAGGATGCCCACCAAATCTAACCCTCTGGTACTGGCCGCGCTGCGCGCCGAGATGGGCGATTGGACCTACTACATCAGCATGATGAAGTTTGCTGACGTCGCTCATCGCATCAGCATCGTCCAAGACATTCACACCAGCCATTCACTTCAGGAGCTCCTTCAGCGACAGCTCACGGCTAGATCAAAGACGATCAGAGACTACCTGCTAAACCAACCACAGCGCTTCTTCAACGCGCTCGTGGTTGCGACCTACGGTGGCCAGTCGACTTGGAACGAACTATCGGTTCAAGATGGCCCAGCCGGACTCCTGGCGCCTCCGCCGGATCTCGAAGGCGTGTTGGGATTCCTGTCCTTCGATGAGACAGTAAAGCTCTTCGCTGTCGATGGACAGCATCGGGTTGTGGGCATCCGTCAAGCACTGGCGAGGGACGCGGGCCTCGCGCTCCAAGAGGTCTGCGCGATTTTCGTTCCTGGTGTCATTCAACAGCACAGGCAAGACGATCCCGACGGCTTCGAGCGCACTCGGCGGCTGTTCTCAACACTCAATCGTTACGCGAAACCCGTTAACAAACGCGACATTATCGCTCTCGATGAGGACGATGTCGTGGCTATCATTGCGCGCAATATGGTCGAAGAATATCCGCTGTTTCGAGACAAGGTCTCTGCGAAACAGTCGAAGGCGATCCCTACCAGCGACCGCGGGAGCTTTACCAACATCATCACGATCTATGACGTGTTGGACGTCATTCTCCGAACTCCGCGCTGGTCCGAAGTGAAGCGGTTCCGCCCGGATGACGCGAACCTCAGCCTATTCAGCGAGCGGGCGCGAGAGTTCTGGGATTTGATGATCAGAAACTTTGAGCCGCTTCAGTTCGTTGCGGGCGCCGAAGCGCGGCCCAACCTAGTCGAGCAGTACAGGGGCCCAGAGGGCGGCCATCTGCTGTTCCGTCCCGTGGGTCTCAATATCGTGACCAAGGCGATCTCCCTTCTCCGCGATCAATCGGTTCGCTTAGACGAGTCGATACGCCGATGTGCGCTGGCACCGATGAACCTTGCCGAGATCCCATGGGCTCGCTTACTCTGGGATCCCGCAAACGGCCGCATGATCACGACTGGAGAAAACCAAAGGGTCGCGCTCAGAATCCTCTTTCACATAGTTGGTGGCGACCTTCAAAGACTCAACACTGACGCTACGGAACTCCGGGCCGAGTGGGCGGGCATCTTGGGAA
Organism: Chloroflexota bacterium; assembly: GCA_021823905.1. Lineage (GTDB taxonomy): Bacteria > Chloroflexota > Dehalococcoidia > Tepidiformales > Tepidiformaceae > JAKALX01. The sequence goes on from JAKALX010000212.1 coordinate 3,044, forward strand.
GGAACGTTGAGGAAGTCGCTTTGCCGACTGTGGTCGCGTAGGCTCAAGTCGGGTGCCTCCTAATCAGTCCTCGCGCGCGAGGGGATCAAATGAGGCGTAGGCTAGTGACGACGGCATTCGGGCGTGAACGTTCGTAGCTTCGCAGAGGTAGCCGAGTTCTTTCTCCGCGATATCTTCGCGTTTCTCGTGCCTGGTGCCGTGCTCCTCATCGCACTGAGCTTGGTCTTTGGCCGGACCCTCAGCGATGCTCTCGGCGGGACTCTCACCATCCCTCCTGAAGGCGCCGACCAGTGGACGATCGCGGTAGTTCTGTCGTACATAGCCGGCGCCTCGATGCAAGCGGCCGGTGAGCGCATCGTAGTCGCTGTGATCAACCGGTTGGGGGAGTTCGCCATCAAGCGGTGCAAGACGCAATGGCGCATTGGGGACATAGAGTCCCAAAGTTCCTTCAACCAACGGACGACTGGCTCCCGTTCATTCCTAACACTCCGCGCGATGCTGAGGGACCATCTCCACTTCGACGTCGAAGCCGATCTCCACAAGGTGCGCAACCTCGCGATGTCCATCGCGCCCAGTCGGATCAGCGAGGTCTATAGGAACATGTACACTTCCCAGCTCTGCCTCGGCTCATCGGTGGCGCTCCTAACCACCTCCATTATCACTCTGGGCTCCATTGGGCTGAATCAATTCACTTCCGTCGGGCCAGAGACGCGAAGCTTTGGTTCCGCATGGCTCGTCGTGTTCCTGCCAATGGCAGTCCTGCTGTTGGATCGACGATATCGTTACTACAGCATATCGATGAGGATCCCCATCGACATCGCTCTCGCTTATCTTTCAGAAGGAGCGACAAACAGTAGAGGAGCGGTCGCGATGAAGACACACCTAGTTTATCTTGCTGGGGGAATGCGAGGGACATGGCAGGATGAAGTCAAGGCCGCTTGCTTGAAACTCGAGTTCTCCGATCCGCGAAACCACGCGTTGACAGAGCCGCGAGACTTCACGGCTTGGGATCTCGAACACATCCGTCAGTCTGACGTTCTGCTCGGTTATATGTCGGAAGACAACCCCTCGGGTGTTGGACTCGCGCTCGAACTCGGATACGCGAAGGCGCTCGGCAAGCTGACGATTCTAGTCGACGAGAAATCCGCCGGAGACAAGGAGTTCGCCCGCTACTTTTCGATTGTCGCGGCCGCCGTAGACGTGAGGAAATCCAGTCTGGCGGAAGGCATCACTTTTCTCCAGAGCTTAGAGCGGTAGCATCGGCCGATCGGTTGGCCTGCGTCGCACGATGCACGTTGGGCGAACCGTGGAACTGGCCTTCGGCTAGCCTCGGCCAGCGTCGGGCGCCACGTGGCCTGGCGCTTCACCAGCACGTTCCCTGCCGGCCTGCCCTGAGCCTTCGACCCAGCCGCCCGCGCCTGTCACAATGTGGGCGATGCCCCCGGACCAGCGCACACTCGACCACCTCTCGCTCTCGCGCGACGAATACGCGCGCATCGTCGACCTGCTCGACCGCGAGCCGAACGAGGTCGAGCTGGGGATGTTCGGGGCGCTCTGGTCGGAGCACTGCGGTTACAAGAACAGCCGCCCGCTGCTCAAGAGCTTCCCGGCCGCCGGCGCCGGCGTCCTGACGAAGGCCGGCGAGGAGAACGCCGGCGTCGTCGACATCGGCGGCGGCCTCGGCGTCGCCTTCAAGATCGAGTCCCACAACCACCCCTCCGCGATCGAGCCGTACGAGGGCGCGGCCACCGGCGTCGGCGGCATCGTCCGCGACATCTTCGCGATGGGCGCCCGCCCCGTCGCCATCCTCGATTCGCTGCGCTTCGGGCCGCCGCAGCCGGACGCGCAGACGTCGCCCGGGGCCGCGGCGCGCAACCGGCACCTGTTCCACGGCGTCGTCGCCGGCATCGGCGGCTACGGCAACTGCCTCGGCATCCCGACGGTCGGCGGTGAGGTGAGCTTCTCGCCGTCGTACTCCGGCAACCCGCTGGTCAACGCCATGTGCGTCGGCGTCGCCCGCATCGACAGGCTGGTCAAGGCGCGCGCCGACGGCCCCGGCAACCTGCTGATGCTCGTCGGCGCCGATACCGGCCGCGACGGCATCCACGGCGCGACCTTCGCCAGCGTCGAGCTCGACGAGACGTCCGAAGAGCGGCGCCCGGCGGTGCAGGTCGGCAATCCGTTCCTCGAGAAGCTGCTGATGGAGGCGTGCCTCGAGCTCACCGAGGAGCACGACGGCTGGATCGTCGGCCTGCAGGACCTCGGCGCGGCCGGCCTCACCAGCGCCAGCGTCGAGTGCGCCGCGAAGGCCGGCACCGGCATCGTCATCGACGTCGCGAAGGTGCCGCGCCGCGAGTCCGGCATGACGCCGTACGAGGTGATGCTGAGCGAGTCGCAGGAGCGCATGCTCGTCATCGTCAAGCCGGAGCACGAGGCCGATGTGCGCGCCCTCTTCGAGCACTGGGAGCTGCACTGCGCGACGGTCGGCGTGGTCACGGACGACGGCCTGGTGCGCATCCGCGACGGCGCCGCCGAGGTCGCGCGCGTGCCGGCGAAGCTCCTGACCGACGCCCCCGCGTACGTCCGCGAGGGCGAGCAGCCCCGCTGGCTCGACGCGCTCCAGGAGTTCGATGCCACGACGCTGCCCGATCTCCGCAACGATGAGTCGCCGCGCAACGGGGCGCAGCCGGACTCCAACCTCCAACCTGCAACCTCCAACCTCGGCCCGGCGCCGCACCCGAGCGACGTCCTGCTCCACCTGCTCGCCTCGCCCGAGATCGCCTCGAAGCGTATCGTCTGGCGCCAGTACGACCACCAGGTCGGCACGAACACCGTCGTCGGCCCCGGCGCCGACGCGGCAGTGCTGCGGATCAAGGGCACGGCGAAGGCGATCGCGATGAGCACCGACGGCAACGCCGCGTACGCGTACCTCGACCCGTACGCGGGCGGCGCCATCGCCGTCGCCGAGGCGGCGCGCAACGTCGCCTGCACGGGCGCGCGGCCGCTGGCGATGACGAACTGCCTGAACTTCGGCAACCCGGAGAAGCCCGAGGTCTACTGGCAGCTCAAGGAGGCGATCCGCGGCATGGCGGACGCCGCGCGTGCGCTCGACATCCCGGTGATCAGCGGCAACGTCAGCCTGTACAACGAGACCAACGGCGAGGCCATCTGGCCGACGCCCGTCGTCGGCGTGGTCGGCCTGCTCGACGACGCCGCGCGCGCCGTGCCGTCGCGCTTCTCCGCGCCCGGCGCGCTCGTCTTCGCCGCCGGCGCCGAGCCCGGCCCGCGCGACCTCGCCGGCAGCGAGTACGTGCGCGTCGCCCGCGGCGAGGTCGCCGGGCGGCCGAGCATCGACCTCGATACCGCCGCGTGCCTCCAGCGCTTCCTGCTCGCCGCCGCGGCCGAAGGCCTGCTGCTCTCCGCGCACGATGTCTCGGCCGGTGGCCTCGCCGTCACGCTGGCGGAGTGCTGCCTCGACGGCGTCGGCCTCGCAGGCGGCG
>JAKALX010000213.1 GCA_021823905.1 Chloroflexota bacterium
ATCTTTTCTAGACGTCAAGGTTCGTCGATATTCGTCGGTTGCGAGGCCGTATTCGGAAATCGTATGCTCTCGGCCAGTCTCGGCGAACACGTCTCCGAAGGTGATCCAAATGTCAGTTTGCCCGGTCAACGGCACGAGCCTGTACTACGAAGAGAAGGGAGCGGGGCAATCCGCACTCTTCATTCATGGGATGTGCGGAAGCGCGAACAACTGGGACGGTCAGGTCCAACGGCTGTCGGACCGGTTTCGCTGCATCACCTATGACCGCAGGGGCCACACTCGTAGCCCGCTCGGCGACGTGGCGCAGCGTACTGTCGAACTCCACGCGGACGACGCGGCCGCCTTGATCGAGGCGCTCGGCGCCGCTCCCTGCCTGCTTATCGCCAGCAGCGGCGGCGCGCGCATCGGGGTTGACCTCATCCGCCGCTACCCGGCGCTGTTCATCGGAGCCGTCCTTTCGGAGCCTCCGATCTTCGGCCTCGACCCGGAGAAGGGCGGCCAGGGCATCATGGCGGAGCTGCAGCCCCAGATACAGTCCGCAATGGCATCGGGCGGGCCGAGGGCTGCCGTCGACGCCTTCTTCGCATACATGTGCCCCGGGCTCTGGTCTGAGCTCGACGACAAAGGCCGAGAACCGTACCGGGCGAACTGCGGCGAGCTACTTCCGGACCTTCAGATGCCGCAGTACCAGATTTCCACGGCCGACCTCGCGAAGATTCAAACGCCAGTCACGATGGTTACCGGCACGATCAGCAATCCTGTCCTCCAGCGAGTCGCCGGGGTGATCGCTGAGAGCCTGCCGCACGGTCGCCTCGCCGCGATTCCGAACGTGGGCCATGTGACGTACGCCGAAGCGCCGGACGAGTTCGCTCGCATCGTGCGCGAAGCATATTCCGGCGTGCCGGCGTCTGTCGGCGGGTAGACCACCGAACGCCCTGCCCAGCGGCTGCCGGTTACACCCAGACCGTCAGCGCCGCAGCGGCCGGCGGTCCGTATCTCTGCACCGCGCATCCGCGGTATCAGCCACTCAGGCGCGCGTTCCGTGCCAATTGCTGCGCCCGCCGCTCTTCGCCCATCGCGCGTAGCGTCTCCGGCGACAGGTTGTCGAAGCGCATGAAGTTAACGCGCCAGGCGTCGTCCCGCCAGCGGAACGGCGTCTGCACCGTTGTCCGCGGGAAGGGCGCGTGCTCGATCAGGTCGAGGGCCATGCCCACGACGGCGGTCTGCATCTCGGCGTCGTAGGGCGCACCACAGGGATTGCCGAGCGGGAAGTCGGTGAACAGGAAGCGCGGTACGCCGCACTGTTCGACGATGTCGCGGGCGGAACCGAGGACCACCGTCGGAATGCCGGCCTCTTCCAGGTGGCGGGCGGCCAGACTCACGGTCTGGTGGCAGACCGGTCAGAGGGCGACGAGGATCGCGGCATCGACGCCGTCTTCGCGGCAGAGCCGGAGCAGCTCGGGCGCGTCCGCCTGGTTCGTCTGGCGCTGGCTGTAGACCGTTGGGATGCCATAGAAGCGCGGCGAAAGGCTGCCGATGCGTTTGCTCGCGGCCGCCTCCTGCAGGCGGTGGATGGGAACGAAGGAATCGACGTCGTTGGTGTGCGTCGCCTCCTTGTCCCAGAAGCGGTGCTCGGTGTAGAGGCGTTCCGGGGCTGGATCGACCGGCGCCGCGTAGACAACGGACGGCACCGAGAACGGTCCGCGATCGGCCGCATCCTGGACGAGGCTGGCCGTCGTGACCAGGCCGACGCGGGCCTCGGCCAGCGGCTTCTTGAGGCGCACGAAGGGCGAGTCCTGGTGGTACGCCCAGCGGTAGGGGTTGCCGTAGCCCTGGGCGAGGTAGTACTCGCGCGACTTGTCGATGTAGCTGACGAAGATCCTTTGGTTGGGCTCAACCATTTCTGTCACCGGAACCACCTCCGCGGTCGATCGGCGGTATTAGACCACAAAACGGATGGCGCGGTCCGTATTGGCGTTGGCCCGTCACTCCAGCCGCTTCACCATCAGCACATGCCCCTCGACGCCTGTCAGCGCAAGATATTCGGGATCCCGCCTCGTTTCACGAAGTTCGAACCCGGCGCGTTCGTAAAGCCGGCGGGCGGGATTGCTCGTGGTCGTCGTCAACGACATCTCGGCGAAACCGTCCTCACGCGCCCGCCGCTCCGCCTCCTCCAGCAGCGCCGCCCCGATGCCGAGGTTCCGGCAAGAGCTCAGAACGTGCAGTTCGGCGATGTGGTAGCTCCCCGGCGGCGGCGGAATGTGAACCCGTGCACGTGCGCGGTCTCGTCGCAAGAACGTGCGAACGCCGAGGATCCCGAAGACGCGCACCACCCCAAGCGCAAGCCCCAGGGAGACTCGGTCACCGGTCTCGGCGCCGCTCTGCAGCAGCCCCACCACCTCGCCCTGCCTCACCGCCACGATCGTCCGGGCGATGCCCTGGGCCGAGAACATGCTGCCCATCGCCAGGGCTCGAAACCGCGCCGCCCGCTTCGCGTCGCCGCCGGCCATCCCGAGCTGCTCGTCCGATGGCACTCGTCCGAACACTTCGGCGAGCGCCGGCCGGTCGTTATGGTCCGCCGCCCGGAAGGTGAGGTCCGACATGTTTCCCTCGACAGCACCGCAGAGCTTACCACCTCGCCGTACGGTCACGGATACTTGAGTAATTCGCTCAAGTTACTCTACAATCTCCCCATGCCTTTCGACCGGGCCCTCGCGCTGGCTGGACTCCTGGTCGGATTCATGGTCGGCATGACCGGCATGGGCGGAGGGGCGCTCATGACGCCCATCCTTGTGCTCTTCTTCAAGGTGGACGCGCTCGCGGCGGTGGGTAGCGACCTCGTCGTTTCCCTGTTCATGAAGCCGGTGGGCGCGGCCGTCCACCTCCGCCGGGGCACGGTCCGCCGTGACATCGCCGTCTGGCTCGTCGTCGGCTCAGTCCCGGCGGCCTTCCTCGGGTCGCTCGTCCCGCGGCTTGTCGGGGCCGAACAGATCGAACCGCTCCTCAAGGAAGCGATCGGCATCGCGCTCCTGGCGTCGGCCGGCTCCATGATCCTGCGCGCTCGTTTCAGCGTGTTCGGAGGCGGAGGCGCTCCAGGCGGCGCGGGCGTTCAGCGCCTCCCGACGCTCGCGATCGGCGCTCTTGGCGGGCTCCTCGTCGGCATCACGTCTGTCGGGTCAGGTTCGCTCATCATCGTGCTGCTCATGCTCGTGTACCCGCGCCTGACCTCCGCCGAGCTGGTTGGGACCGACCTGATCCAGGCCATCCCGCTGGTCGGTTCGGCAGCGCTCGGCCATCTCCTCTTCGGGAACGTGGCACTCGGCCTGACGAGCTCCCTCCTCGTCGGCGCGATTCCGGGCGTGTTCGTCGGTGCGCGGATCTCGTCGAGCACTTCGGGACGCCTCGTCCGACCGGCGCTCTTCGTCGTGCTGCTGTCCAGCGGCCTGAAGCTCGCCCAGGTGATCTAGATTCCGCGCTTGCTCCGCCAGTGCCTGATCCATCCCGCATGCTCCGCTTCGTGTTCGCTGCGAAGGCCCGCCTCGCCATAGAGCGAGCCATCCAGCCCCCTCGGGCTGGCCGACGCGATCGCATCGAGCAGCTTCCGCCTCGAAGTCGCCAGCTCCCAGCGCACCTGCTCCAGCGGCAGCTTCTGCCGCAGGTCATATGCCATGTCGTTGAAAGCCTCGTCCTGCTCGCCCGTCGTCCGCCAGGCCGACTCGTGTCCGGCCGAGATGCGCACCACCTCGGCAGCCCTGATGTCGTCCCAGAGGGCCAGGTGCGCCATGTGGTCCTTCACCGACCAGCCGGCGAGCGACGGTTCGGTCATCAGCTCATCGCCCAGACCCGCGATAGCGGACAGCAACTCCTCGCGCATCTGCTCGTAGTGCAGCAGTAGTGCGTCCCGGTCCTCGGCCATCTGCCTCCCCCCCAGGCGACCATTGTGCTGGTCATCGTCCAAAGGGCTCGGCCACGATGTCAACAGCGTCAGTACGGCGAGCGCGAGGAAGCCGGCCGATGTTGGTTCGCTGCCGGGGCCCTCGTTCACAGCCAGGCCGGCGCACAGGGCTCCCAGCCCGATCCGGTCACCACCCCGGATAGCGGCGACACGCCTGCGCCTCAGAACAGGAGCTTCGGTCCCTCGCCGGGATCTCCCGCGGGCTTGCCGGCGTTCGCACCGGTCACCCACCGCTCCAGGTCAACCGGGTCGAACGGCCCGATCGCGTCGAGCTGCCCCGGCTCGTACATGACCGGCACGCGGTCCGCGTCACCCTTCGCCGGCTCCGCCAGCTCGGCGCGGAAGACGATCGCCAGCTCCCAGCCTTCGCCTTCAAATGGGAACGACATCACGTCGGCCAGTGAAAGGTCCGTCAGCCCGACGTCGCACCACTGATCAGCCAGGGCCGACGCGCATTCGTACGGGTTCGCGCCCCAGTCCAGCACATCCCACGGAAGCCAGCGCCCGCGCGCCTCGCGCGCCGCCACGTCGAACACCGTCAGCCGGCCTTCGAACACCGGCACCAGGTAGACCGTAATGTGCGTCCCGCCCGGCTGGAACCCGCTCGCCGGCTGCCCGAAATACGCCGACCTCATGGCGAGTGCTCGGGACCCGGGACGTGGGACCCGGGACTCACCGCTCGATCAGCCCCGCGAAGACCGAGTCGTCTTCGAACGGCCCGACCGCCGCCAGCGTCGCCTTCGACGGGTCGAGCACGCTCTTCGCGACGCGCATCACGTCGTCCATCGTCACGGCCTCGATCCGGTCGACCACCTCGTCGACGGTTTCGATGCGCCCGAGGAGCAGTTCCTGTGAGCCGAGCCAGCCGGCCACCGAGCGGGTGTCTTCCATGCGTAGCTGGATCCGGCCCTTGGCCATCGACTTTCCCTTTTCGAGCTCGGCCGCGGGCAGGCAGGCCAACAGCTTCTCCAGCTCCGCCAGCGAGACCTCGACGGTCAGGCGCGCGTTATCGGGGTCGCACCCCGCGTAGATGGTGAACGAACCAGCGTCGCGGAACTCGCTCGGGTAGCTGTGCACGTCGTAGACAAGCGCGCGCTCTTCGCGCAGCTCCAGAAAGAGCCGGCTCGACATCCCTTCCCCGAGCACCGTGCTGAGCAGGTCCACGGCGTAGCGATCCGGGTGGTCAAGCGCGACGCTCGGGTAGGCGATGCAGACGTGCGCCTGCTCCGTCGCTTTCTCGTGGATTCGCAGCCTGCTCGTCCCGTTACGGTCCTGGACGGGGTGCCAGGGCCCCGGCTTCGCGTCCCGCATGTCGCCCAGCCAGCGCTGCGCCTCCTCCACCATCCGCTCATGGACGACGTTCCCGGCGATCACCAGCACCATGTTCGAAGGCACGTACTGCGCCCGCAGGTAGCGGTTCACCGCCGAAAGCGGCAGCGACTTCACGCTCTCCTCGGTACCGCCGACGTTCCGCCCGAGCGGCTGGTTCGGCCAGAGCGTCTCGTCGATCAGGATGCCTGCGAGCTCGCCCGGGCTGTCCTCGACCGTAGCGAGCTCCTCGAGGATGACGTGCCGCTCCTTCTCCAGCTCCGCCGCGTCCATGATCGGCTCGCGCACCATGTCAGCGAGGATGTCAACCGTCTCCGCGGCGGCGGTGTGCGGCACCTTCGCGTAATAGACCGTGACCTCGCGGTCGGTAGCGGCGTTGTGCATGCCGCCGAACGACTCTATCGCCTCCGAGATGTCGCGCGCGGTCGGTCGGCGGCTAGCGCCCTTGAAGAGCATGTGCTCGAGAAAGTGCGAAAGCCCCGCCTCGTGGTCGAGCTCGTAGCGGCTGCCCGCGCCGACATAGACGCTGACCGTGGCGGAGCGGGTATGCGGCATTTCGCCGGTGACGACGCGGAGACCATTCGAAAGCGTTGTGCGTTTGTACATGGAGCGATCGGGCCGGGGCGAGCCGTGCGCCGAACTCTCATTCTAAACGCGGTGGAACCCTACGAGGAAACCGAATAGCCACGGGACGGTCCGGGAACGATCGGCCGTATCCCTGCCGCGGGCCGGCAACCTACGCCTTTGGAAGGCGCCGCGCATCCCACTCGCTCGCCAGCCGCCGCGAGACCTCGATCGCCGGCAGACCGTGCTTCGCGGCCAGCGCCTTCACGTCCTCCCATTCCGGCTCGGCGCGCTCGTTCCCGTCGAGTTCGCGCACCTTGAAGCGCGCCTCGCCGAGGGAGCTGGCGAACGTCTCGACCCGGCGCGGGGCCTCGTAGCGGCGCCGGTCACTCACGCGCACCCCCAGCGTGCTCGTTTCGCGCAGGAAGACGGCCGCCAGGCGCTCCTCGTCCTCGGGCCGGGCCAGGGCGCAGAGCTTCGCGGCCGGCCGGCCCTTCTTCATCCCGATCGGCTCGATCCAGGCGTCGAGCGCGCCTTCCTCCAGCAGCCGTTCGCGCGCGTGCGCCAGCAGCTCCGGCGTCATGTCGTCGAGGTTCGTCTCCAGCGAAACGAGGGAGGAGGGAGGAGGGAGGAGGGAGGAGGAAGCGACTAACGTCCCGACGAACACACGAAGTGCG
>JAKALX010000214.1 GCA_021823905.1 Chloroflexota bacterium
GAAGTGCGGCGAGCTCTTGGCCCATTCGACGGCCAGCTGCTCGTAGACTTTCGGATCTTTCGGACAGACCTGGTCAACGTAGTTGACGGCGAGGTTCGCTTCGATGAGGTTCGGGTAGGAGCCGTCCGGCCTGCGTTCCAGGTACTCGTCGGCAAGGTTCACGAGCTGCGTGCCGTCGCCGTTGTTGATCGCCTGGAGCAGCGCGTTCGTGAGCTGCGTCCAGGTGAACTTCGAGTAGAGCGCGGCGATGATCCCGAGGAGGGTCTCGCCGGGGCCCGCGGGCCGGTCGGCGCCGGCGGCCGGGAGTGGCTTCTGGTCCACCTTAGCCAGGAGCGCGTCGACCGCCTGCTCCGGGTCGCCATTCTTCGCCAGGCCGCACTGCTTCTGGCGGCAGTCGGCGAGATACGACTGGAAGGCGCGCTCGAAGCCGACCATCTGGAGCCGGCTGCTCTCTTGGAAGCCGAGTGAAACGTCGATCGCCCCATCGAGGACGAAGGCGCGGACGCGGTCCGGGTACATGTCGGCGTAGACCTGGCCGATCTCGGTGCCGTAGGAGTAGCCGACGTAGGTCAGCTTGTCCTCGCCCAGGGCCAGCCGCACCGATTCCATGTCGCGGGCGACGTTCTTTGTGCCGACGAATGGCAGGAAGCTGGCGTACTTCTTCTGGCAGTCGCCGTCGAACTTCTTCGCCGCGTCGTCGGCCTGCTGCCACTCCTGCGGAGTGTCCGGTGTCGGGTCCACCGCGACCAACGCCTGGAGCGTGTCGTGGCAGACGATCGGGGCGCTCTGGCCGACGCCGCGCGGGTCGAAGGCGACGAGATCGAAGCGGTCGCGGATATTGCGCGAGACGGCCTGGCCCCAACTGCGCAGGAAGTCGATTGCGGAGCCGCCGGGTCCTCCGGGATTGACCAGCAGGGAGCCGATGCGCGAGGAGGGGTTGCGGGCGGGCAGGCGCTGGAGGGCGAGGTCGATCTTCGCCCCGTTTGGATTCTGGTAGTCGATCGGGACGGTGAGCTTGCCGCACTGGAACCCGTTGCCGCAGTCGCTCCAGGAGATGGAGCCGGCGGCGGTGACAGCCGGAGCGGGATGGGCGCCAGCAACGGACGGCGAACCGATCAGGGCGAAAACGGCGAGGACGATCGCGCCGAGGCCGACCGCCGGGCGCCGCAGGTGAAATCGCATACGCCGACGGTAGCAGACCGGAGGAAAAGGGGAGAGGAGGGGTGGCGGCTAACGTTGTTGCATGCGGCGCAGGCGCAATTCGATGGGGCGTTCGACGAAGTGGTAGAGGGCCGCGGATGCGGCGATGATCACAACGGAGACGAGCGCGAGCCAGGCGAGGTCGAATCGCGAATAGGTGCGGACACCGATCAGCTCGGCAAGGGCATAGATGATGGTGGCGTGGACAAGGTAGAGCGCGTAGGACCACTGACCGAGCGAGACCATCGGCTTCCAGCGAAGGGCGGACCGCTTGCCGGCGAGGTCGAGCTGCGCCGCCGCGGCGACGAGGAGCGCGAAAAGCGCCGCCAGCGCCGGGTAGTTCAGGTCGGCGATCGCGATCTGGAGGTTCGCCGTGAGTCGCGGCGAGATGTTGTAGTAGAGCGTGAACCAGGCGCCGAGCAAGAGCACCGCCGGGATGACGCCAATCGGGATGCGAAGGCCGCGGCGGAGCGCGGAAGCGAGGGCCATGCCGACCAGGAATTCGCCGACGCGGAAGAGCGGAGAGATATACAGCAACCAGCCCGTGATGCGGGCGGGCCAGTCGAGCGCGAGGTCGGCGACGACGTAGAGCGCGACCAACACCCCGACGGTCGACGCGGTGAGCAGGCCCAGGCCGGCGGCGAGGGTGCGGCGCACGAGAAACGGATGGATCGCGTAGAAGAACATCTCGCAGGAGAGCGACCACGAGGCGGGGTTGCCGGCGAAGTAGACGCCGGCGGAAGGAACCCACGCATGGAGAAGGAAGACGGAAAGGATGACGCCGGTCCAGTTCATCGGGATGTCGCGTCCCATGTAGAAGACGGGGATAGCAAGGAGCGTGGTGACTAAGTGCAGCGGCCAGATGCGGGCGAAACGCCGCCAGTAGAAGCGGGAAGGCGTGTCGAGGGGAACGAACGACCAGGTGAGCACGAACCCGGAGAGGACGAAGAAGAAGCTGACGCCGGTGGTGCCAACGCCCGGCCAGCGCCACATCAGCGGCAGCAGCGCGAAGTTGTTGAAGTGGTGGAGGAGGACCATGTAGGCGGCGAAGAACCGCAGCCCGGTGAGCGAGTCAAGGCGCACGATGCTCGCTGGTTTGGCCCATGCCGCGGGCTGGCTGGCTGTTGCGGGCGCCGTTGCCATTGCCGGGGGAGTGTACCAGCGGAACGCGTCAGCGGCGCTCGTCACCGGTCCGCGGGCGCGCCGGGTTCCACGCGCGGGCGCGCCGCCGTACCCTCGAAGCATGAGTGGCTGGCTGGGGATGCACGTCGACCGGATAAAGCAGCGCGAGCAGCGGCCGCAGCGGCCGACCTGGCCAACCCTCCGCCGCGCCCTTAGCCTGCATCGTCCGCACGCGGCGATGGTTTCACTGCTCATCGTTGTCATCCTGGTCAGCGCCGGGGTCGGGCTGGGCCCGCCGCTGCTCATGCAGCGGATCATCGACGGCGCGCTCGCGCACCGGGACGGTTTCGAACTCAACGTCCTGATCGCGGTGATGGTCGGCCTGGTGTTCATTTCGGCGTTCATGGGGGTGGCGCAAACGTACCTTGGGAACGCCATCGGCCAGGGGGTGATGTTCGACCTCCGCCGCGACCTCTACCGGCACTTGAGCGGCATGTCGCTCCGCTGGTTCACCGCGAACCGCACCGGAGAGATCCTCTCGCGCATGAGCAACGACGTCGGCGCGGTCCAGGGAGTGGTGAGCGACACGCTGGGCGGCGTTGTCGGGAACCTGGTCGTGGCTGCGAGCACGTTCGGCCTGATGCTCTTCCTCGACTGGCGGCTGGCGCTGTTTTCGTGCGCGTTCCTGCCGCTGTTCATCTACCCCGCACGCCGGGTGGGGAATATCCAGCGCGGGCTGATGGGCGAATCGCAGGAGCAGCTCGCGATCCTGAACGCCCAGATGCAGGAAACGCTGAGCGTGAGCGGTGCGCTGCTGGTGAAGACGTTCGGGCGGCGGCGGGCAGAGATCGAGCGCTTCGAAGAGACGGCGACGGAGATCCGCCGTCTCAACATCCGCCGCGCGATGGTTGGCCGCTGGTTCGGGATGATGATGGGGCTGTTCTCCGCGATCGCGCCGGCGATCGTCTACTGGTACGGCGGCCACCGCGTCATCGGCGGCGAGGCGAGCCTGGGGACGGTCGTCGCGTCCGCCACGCTGCTCACCCGGCTCTTTCCCCCTGTCACACAACTGCTGAACGCGAACGTGACGATTCTCAGTTCGCTCGCCCTGTTCGAACGGCTCTTCGATTACCTCGACCTGGAGCACGAGATCGCCGACCGGCCCGGCGCGGTCGAGCTGCGGGACGTGCGCGGCGAGCTCCGGTTCGAGGACGTGCATTTCAGCTACATCAAGGGGCAGGAGACGCTGCACGGCGTGTCGTTCGAGGTGCCCGCGGGCAAGTTCGCGGCGCTGGTCGGCCATTCGGGCGCGGGCAAGACGACGGCGGCGTATATCGTGCCGCGCCTCTACGACGTCGATTCGGGGCGGGTGACGATCGACGGCCACGACATTCGGGACGTGACGCTGGACTCGCTTGGCGCCTGCATCGGCATGGTCAACCAGGAGCCGTTCCTTTTTCACGACACGATCCGGGCGAACCTGCGCTACGGCGCCCCGGAGGCGACGAACGAGCAGGTGGAGGCAGCGGCGCGAGCGGCGAACATCCACGATTTCATCGCGTCGCTGCCGAAGGGCTACGAGACCGTCGTCGGGGAGCGCGGCTACCGCCTCTCGGGTGGCGAAAAGCAGCGCGTCGCGATCGCCCGCGCGCTCCTGAAAGACCCGGCGATCCTCATCCTCGACGAGGCGACGTCAAGCGTGGACGCGGCAACCGAGCGCGCGATCCAGGACGCGCTGGAGCGGCTGACGCGTGGCCGGACGGTGCTCGCCATCGCCCACAGGCTCTCGACGGTGCTGAAGGCCGACCTGATCGTCGTGCTCGACCACGGCACGGTGGTGGAACGTGGGACGCACGACGAGCTGATCGCGCTGGATGGAGCGTACGCCGAGTTCTACCGGCACCAGTTCGCTCGGGAGCCCGCGGCGGTGGCCAAGTAGGCGCCGCGGCCGCGAGCGCCGGGATGGCGCTTCCACCCTGATCGTGCGCAAGCGCCGACGGCGCTCCCTTGCCTGCAGCCCGGCGCTCCATGTCTGTCGCGCGGCTGATCGGGGACCGGCCATCAGTAGCGCGAGTGTTAACGAGCGGCGGGATGGCGCTCCCACCACGATCGTGCGCAAGCGCGGACGGCACCCCCTGGCCTGAAGCCCGGCGCTCCATGCCTGTCGCGCTGCTGACCGGGGACCGGCCATCAGTAGCGCGAGTGTTAACGAGCGCCGGGATGGCGCTCCACCGCATCCTGGGCAAGTGTGCTGACGGCGCTCCCTGGCCCACAGCCCGGCGCTCCACCGGATCCTGGGCATGTGTGCTGACGGCGCTCCCTGGCCCACAGCCCGGCGCTCCATGCCTGTCGCGCTGCTGACCGGGCGGAGGCGGGGGCGGGCCGGGCTAGTGGGTTCTCAGGCGGCCGGCCAGTCCCAGGTGAAGACGAAGCGGTCACCGCGGACGGTGCTGACGCGCCACTCGACCGGGCGCTCGCCAGCCAGGGCGAGGCGTTCGACCACGAGCACGGCCTCTCGCGGAGGAAGGCCGAGAAGGCGTCGGGTGGGAACGTCGGGGACGGCGGCGCTGATGCGCTCGTGGCCGCCCGTGACGCGCAGGCCCGCATGCACGGCGATCGCTTCGTACAGCGGCCCACGCTCCAGGCCGGCGGCGTCGAGCACCTTGCCGATTTTCGCCGGGAGCCAGGACCGGTCGAGCGCGAGGGGCTCGTCGCCCGCGAAGCGGAGCCGTTCGAGATAGGTCAAGGCGGCGCCGGCCGGGAGGCCGAGCTTGCCCGCGGCCTGGGCGTCGGCAGCGGGTTCCAGCCGGAGGACGTGCGAGCGTTCCGCAAGGCCCTGCCTGGCGATCGAGCGGGCGAGGCTATAGAAGGCCGCCACGGGTTGCTCAAGTGGGAACGGGCGGCGGAGAAAGCTGCCGCGGCCACGCTGGCGTTCGACGATGCCGGCCTCGCCGAGGTGGCGAACGGCTTCGCGAACCGTCTGGCGGCTCACCTCATAGTCGTGGACGAGCTCCTCGTCGGTCGGGAAGCGTTGATCGAACTCGCCAAGGGCGATGCGCTCGCGGAGCTCCGTGGCGAGCTGCGCCCAGAGCGGCAGCGGGCTCGTCCGGTCGAGCGGTCTCATCCGCCGGCCTTCCCGAGGAAGAGCGCGGCGAGGAGCAGCGCCAGGACGCCCGACGTGATCAGCGCGAACGTCCGGTCGCCGAGTTGGATGAAGGCAAAGACAGAGACCGCAACGCGCATCACAGGCGTGGCAATGAGGACAAGGAGGCCGAGCATGACGAACGAGCGGCCTTCGAAGGTAGCCAGGCCGCGGGCGACGGCGCCCAGTGTCGTCGGGTACCCGGTCTGCGCGGTCAGCAGGGGATTGAGGCCGGCGCTGCTCGTCACGTAGCCCGGATGGTGTACGAAGGTAATGACCGTGCCGAACAGGATGAGAGCCACGCTGAGGAGGACGCCACCCCGCAAGAGGTTGCTGATGAGGAGCTCGGTGCGGCGCACCCGCGCGAGATCGGGCGCTTCAACCAGTGCGACCATCAGTGCACTCCCTTCAGGAGCATCTCAGCGGACACCCACAAGAGCACGGCGACGAAGATGACGCGGATCACCGCGCTGTCGATGCGGCCGAGCAGGCGGGAGCCCGCTGTCGCGCCACCGAGAACCCCGGCCGCGACCGGTGCGGCGATGAACGGATTGATGTCGCCGCGGGCGAAGTAGACGCCGGCGCTGGCGGCGGCCGTTACGCCAATCATGAAGTTGCTCGTTGCCGTCGAGACTTTGATCGGCAGACGCATGGCCAGATCCATCGCGGGCACCTTGAGGGCGCCGGAGCCGATCCCGAGCAGTCCGCTCACGATGCCGGCGATGTACATCAGCCCGAGCCCCATGCGGGGATGCGCGACACGATAGGCAATGTCTTCGCCGACTGCTTCATCGAAGTAGGACTCGTGCAGGTGGAGGCGATCGGCGAGGGCGTCCGGGGGGACCTCGGCGGCGAGTGCGGATCGCCGCTTGCGGAACATCATCAGGGCGGAGTAGCCCATCACGAGCCCAAAGACAAGATAGAGCCAGCGGGTGCTGATCAATCCCGCGACGTAGGCGCCGGTGATGGCGCCGGAGGTGGTGGCAAGCTCGAGGAACATCGCGACACGCAGGTTCGTCATGCGCTCGCGCACGTAGGCCGCCGCC
>JAKALX010000215.1 GCA_021823905.1 Chloroflexota bacterium
AACGGTGCAGCCTGTGGCGTCAAGCGAAACAGATTCGCCGGCATCGGGGCCCAACGCGGCGATGCGGCCGTCCTCGACGGCGACGTTGGTTTCGATCGGTGACGCGGCGAGGCCGTCCCAGGCCCGCCCCCCACGCAAAACGAGGCTGTGCATCGCCGCGCATTCTCGCACGGGCTCGAAGCGCGCGCCTCTGTGCAGCCGCCTGGAATGTGCGGGGCTCGCTCCCGTGAACTGCCTCAGGCCGCCTCGTGGCAGGCGCGCTCGGCGGCCAGGCGCCGCGCTCGCCTTGGCACATAGTCGGCGTCGGACGGGACTTGCCACAGGCTCCATTCGCCCCGTTGCCACTCAGTCCTGCCGATGCCCCACTGCTTGAAGCGCAGGCGCCGGCGCTCAACCAGCGCACGCTGCACGTGCCAGGGCAACTCCGACAACGGCGCGGCGGGGAGAACGGACCGGTACGAAAGGTAGCTCCCGGGCGAACGAAGCTCGCGGTTCAGTTCCCGCTGCAACGCCCAGATAACCAGGCTTACGTGCTGATCGGGCACGGGCTCGATGCCGTCGTCCACACCGGCGTAATAGGCCTGTGGATCGTCGAGCGTGTCCAACGCCTCGCGGATGTCTTCGTTCACTTCGTTCGCGAGGTCTTGCAGGGCGAGGTGAAGCTCCGGATCGCGGGAGCTTGGCTCTCCCGTTGGAACCTGGTCGATCAGCGGCCCGCTCGGGCCAACGCGGAGTGGCAGCTGCGAAAGGATCTCCCGCGCGGCGGCCTGGCCTTCGTCCACCTCGACCAGGCGAAGCAAAGCGCCATAGGTTGGCTCCTCATCCGCCGCGGCCGACCGCGTTCCGCATGCCGCGGTGAGCGGCGGCAGTTCGGGAACGTGGCTGAGGAGCGCCGCGAAGACGCGGAGCCTCCGGCCGGGGCTCAGATCCTCAGAAGTCGGGTCGAAGCGCGACACCGGCCGGCATGCCAGCGGGATTTCTGGGCCTGCGCGAGTCTCCATGGCGGCCTCCTTGGCGCCGCACGCGGAGCCTATGGCTCGACGTCCGGCGATGCTCCTTCACGGCGCTGCTGCGGACAGATCCGAGCCGGATCCGTGTACCGCTCGGGCCACGGATCCGCCCCAGGATTGGTTCGCGGGTTCGTTGTGGGGCTTATCACGGGGTTCGTTGCTGGCGCTGGCATCTCAACTGCTCCTCTTCCGGCGGCGCCGGTTCTTCCATTGCTCGATTCGCTCCGCGATCTGGGCGTCGTCCGGCTCCGCGTTCTCGGGCGCCGAAAGTGGCTGCCCCTCGTCGATCTCGCGCCGCGCGCGGAACGACTTCAGCAGCACGCTCTTGCCGATGGCAACGCCGGCGGTCGACTTCGCGCCCTGGGGAACGCAATGGTCGATCGCGAGGCAGTCTCCGCGCGTGAGAAGGATCGCCGCCTCGCTGAGTCCGTATTCGTCGCACCGCAGAAGCGCGTCGGCGACCTGGTCGTTCAGGGCGAGGCTGGCCGGGGGGAATCGCCAGCTCTCCAACTGCGCGACTTCATGCCGGATGGCGGCCTGGAGAAGCCAGAGCTCCTCGGTCGTGAATACTGCGCAAGCGGTTGGCTGACTCATCGCCATCTCTCCGGTTGACAACATCCTATGAGCTAGATAACGACACAAACGCATCAGGAGTTAACAGTTTTCTGACATTTATGTGTCTGGAGCTGTGCGCTGGCGCCTCCCACTGGCGGCTTGCGGCCGTTCATGCCGCGATCGGGGCCGCCTCGTCTAGAATCGCCCATGGACAAGGAGGTGCGTCATGACGCCGTACGACGCGGTGATCGGCAAGCGGGACACGCGGAGCTTCGCCGCGACGGCAATTGAGGACAGCGTGCTCATGCGAATCCTGCAGGCCGGACGCATGGCGGGGAGCGCGAAGGCGCTCGAGCCGGTCCGATTCGTCGTCCTGCGCGACCGTGAGCAGAAGGCGCGGCTCGCCGCGTGCGGGCTCGCGACCGGCCATCCGCTTTCGGCGCCTGTCGTGGTCGCGATCGTCCTGGAGCCCGAGATGGGCGTGGTCGGCGCGCCGCTTACGATTTTCCGCGGACCTTTCGATGCCGGCCGGGCGGTGCAGAACATGATGATTGCTGCCTGGGGAGAGGGTGTCGCTTCGTGCCCTGCCTCGATGCACCACGCCGACGGGGCGCGACAGGTGCTCGGCCTCCCCGATGGGTACGTGGTCGCGAACTGCATCGCTTTCGGCTATCCCGCCGCGGCCGAAACCGGCCGCCCGGTGAGACCGCGGAAACCGCTGTCGGAGTACGTGCACTGGGAACGCTGGTAGCGGGATCAGCGGCCTGACCCGCGAGCCACGACGGCGTGGCACCGGGCTGGCACAACCCGGACGCTTGCCCCGGGCCGAGTCGGGCCCGGGGACACGGTTCTAGTCGGAATCGGCGCCGCGCGGCCCTTCGAAGATGTTCGTGACGCCGTATTCGCTGGTGAGGAGCTTCAGGAAGTCGCGGATCGGCGGGTTGATGGCGCGGTTCCTCAGGATGTGCACGCCGACCTCGCGTTGGGCCGGCTGCTCCATGTCGCGGATCTCAACCTGCTTCAGCGTGCCGTTCGCGACCTCGCGGGAGATCGAGACCACCGGCAGGATGGCGATGCCCAGCCCTGCCTCGACCATGTGCTTCGTCGTTTCCATGGAGTCGAGCTCCATCACGGACTCCGGCACAACCCCGGCGCGGAGGAACATGCTGTAAATCAGGCTGTGATAGCTCGACGTTCGCTCGAAGAAGAGGAACGGCTCGCGTCCCGCTTCGGCGATCGACACGTTGGCCTTCTGGGCGAACGAGTGCGAAGGCGCCACGACGAGGGCAAGGTCGTCATTGTAGAGGTGGAGCGATTCGATCTCCGGATGTTGCGCAAGCCGCGTCACGACGACGTGAACTTCGCCGGCGAGCAGTTTCTCGATGATGTCCTCGGTGTTGCCCGTCGTGAGGTGGACGTGGACGCGCGGCCGCGTCTCGCGAAAGTGGCGAAGGATGCCCGGTAGGACATAAGTAGCGATGGACGAGCTGGCGCCGATGCGGATGCTGCCAACGTCGCCGTGGCGGACCGCCTCGATGGAGTCGGTGCCTTCCTGGACGGCGGTCAGGGCGCGCTGGGCGTGCGGCATGAACGCGTGGCCCGCGTCGGTAAGGGTGACGCTGCGGCCCGTGCGTTCGAACAGGCGCTCGCCAATCTCACGTTCGAGCGACTGGATCCGCGCCGTGACGGATGGCTGAGTGAGGAAGAGCGCTTCCGCCGCCCGGCTGAACGAGCGATGGTGCGCAACCTGGATGAACGCTTCGAGCTGTGCGAGTTCCAAAAGGGTCGCCTCCCGGACGAGACTGCTGAATGGCCGCTCCCTCCTAACGGAAGAAGTCGGTGTTGATCGCAATGTATTTCTTCCACTCCGGCTTGAGCGAATCTTCGTGCGCGATCGCCGTCACCGGGCATGCCATCTCGCAGGCGGCGCAGTCGATGCACTGGTCGGCGTTGATGTAATACTGCGGCGCGTCGTCGGAGGTGCTGATGCAGTCGATCGGACAGACCTCGACGCAGGACGCGTCCTTCGTGCCGATGCACGGCTCGGCGATTACGTAGGCCATGCGAGCGAGCGTCCCCTTCCGCAACCTGTCATTCGGGCGCCACGCCGCGCTTGTACACGATAACGTCGCCCTCGATTCGAGCCTGGCAAGCGAGACGCAGGCGAGGATCCTCGACGGACCGCACGCCGCGCTGGCGCATCAGGTTCTTGCGCTCGTAGCGTCCCATCTGGCTGAGGCGCGCGACGCCCGAGATCACCTGCATGGCGCAGTTCGTGCACTCGCCGTTACGCGCGCAACCGACTGGCCAGAAGTATCCGCGGTTAGCGAAAGCGTCCATGACGGTTTCGCCCTGCTCTGCCTCAAGCTCAACACCAAGTGGCTCCACGCGAATGCGGGGCATGGCGAAATTCTAACAGCTCTCGGCTGTTTCGCTTTACTCGCATGAGCAAGGCACGATTAACCGGCCAAGGGGGCTGGCGCTACCGGGCCTCGCTCCAGAACGCCCCGTTGGTCGCGTCGTTGCGAACGGGCGCTCGCGGGCCCGTCTCGAGAATTTCGAGCACTTCGCTCCACTGGCTCGCGAACGAGACAGGCGCGCCCAGGCGCTGCTCGATCTCCCCGACGGTCATGCTGTCCAGGAACTTCTCCCCGAAGTAGTCCAGGCTCGGCCGGGGAAGGATGAAGCAGTCTGGGCGTGCGCCCTGAAGTTGCGAGACATAATCATGACCACAGAGCAGGCCCGTGACGTTCACGCGCTCGCCGAACGTGGTGTTCGTCACGGCACGAACGTCGATCCGGGCATTCGTCAGGCAGGAGAGCTCGGCGGCGATTGGTTCGAGGAGCGGGGCGGCTAGGCGGCCGGAGGCGACGATCAGGTGGCGCTCGCGCAACGGACCTGCGCCGCGTCGCCGAATGCGGCGTTTCGTGCGTGCCCAGTCCTCGAGCATGGTGCGAACCATGCCGATGCCGTTCTCGTACTGGGGATAGCCGCCGTAACTCGCCGCCGAGGGCACGCGTTCGCCGGCCGTCACGTAGTACTCGTCGCTGCAGTTCACGATCGCGCTGCCGTGGAGCAGGCGGAGCTCGCGCTGGAGGCGGCGCACCTGGGCCACGAGCCCACGAGCGTACTCAGGATTCGGGCGAGTTAACTCGATGCCGTCGCGCTCGCGAGACCATGCCTCCAGTTTCGGGCTTGCGCCGACTGGCACGACCGAGACCGTCTGGACCGTCGGGTGGAGCGCCGCGAGCTCGCGAACTGAGCGGTCGAGCTGCGCGCCGTCGTTGACGCCGGGGCAGAGGACGATCTGCGTGTGGGCCTGGATGCCGAGGCCGCCAAGGCGGCGCAACTGCTCCAGGATGTCCGGCGCCGACGAATTGGCGAGCATCTTCCGACGGAGCGACAGCTCGGTCGCGTGTACCGAGACGTTCAGCGGGCTCAGCCGCTGCTCTTCGAAGCGCTGCCAGTCAGCCTCGGCGAGGTTCGTGAGCGTGACGAAGTTGCCGTGCAGAAAGCTGAGGCGGTAGTCGTCGTCCTTCATGTAGAGCGTCTTCCGCATCCCGCGGGGAAGGCCCTTCAGGAAGCAAAAGAAGCAATTGTTGTTGCAGAGGGTGACGTCGTCCCAGGTGGCGCGCTCGAACTCGATGCCGAGGTCCTCGTCGATCTCCTTCTCGAAGACGAACGCCTCTTCCAGACCGTTCGCCTTGCGCACGCGGACCTCGACCTCGGCCTCGGCGCCGTAAAACTGCACGTCGACTACGTCGCGCATGACGCGTCCGGCGAGCGAGACGATTGCGTCGCCGGGCTCCAATCCGGCGAGGTCCGCGAGCGATCCGGGGCGGACGGCGGAGACGACGCCGGGGGCCGGCGATTGTCGATTGTCGATTGTCGATTGCCGATTGGCAGCGGAGGACGGCATCACGAGAACTCGACGAGCTCTCGGATGCGCGCTTCGACTTCGTCGATCGAGTAATCGGGGGTCGAGGCGCCGGCTGTCAGCCCGATCCGCTGCACGCCGGCGAACCACGAGCGGTCCAGCTCGGACGGACCCTCGATGTGGTAGGCGCGCGCGCCCTGCTCCTCGCAAGCCTCGCGCAGGTTGCGGGTGTTCGCGCTCTTCTTGCCGCCGACGACGACCATCACGTCCACCGTCCGGGCGAGCGCGGCCGCCGCCTCCTGCTGTCCGGTCGTCGCGTGGCAGAGGGTGTTGACGACGTGGAACTCGAAGTTGTGGTCGCGCTGGAGGAGCATCAGGTTCGCGACGAACTTCGCGAAGTCCTCCATCCGGTGCGTCGTCTGGACCATCACCCCGAGCTTGCTCGGGAACCCGCCCGGGAACTCCTCCACGAGCCGCCGCAGCGTGTCGAGGTCGGCAGTGTCGACAATCGTCGCGTGCGAGCGGCCTTCTTTGTCGAGCGTCCAGCCGGCGATCCCGCGCACCTCCTTGTGGCCCGGGTCGCCGAAGACGAGCACATGCCAGCCGTCGCGGACGAACTTCTGCCCGTAGCGCTGGGCGCGGGTGACGATCGGGCAGGTTGTGTCGACGATTGCAAGACCGGCGTCTTCGAGCTGGCGAAACGCGCGCTCTCCCACGCCGTGCGCCGTGATCGCTACCCGCCCATCCGATACGCGCGACGCGGTGGCGGAGCCGATGTCGCCCTCGATTTCATCCGGCCCGGGAAGCTGATGAACGCCGCGCTGCTCCAGCCCCCGCACAACGTGCGGGTTGTGGACGATTTCGCCAACGCTGAAAACGGGGTTCGTGGGGGTTGCCTCGGATTCCATCATCTGCACGGCGCGGCGCACGCCCATGCAAAAGCCCATCTCACTCGCCCGTATGATCTCCACCATGTTCCGAATCTGCGGTCCCCTCGGAACCAGTATAGGCGTCGAGATATTTCGCCGGTAAGAGCGCCTTGATCTCACTGA
>JAKALX010000216.1 GCA_021823905.1 Chloroflexota bacterium
ATAGGCGCGTAGCGCCTCGACGTCGTCCGGGGCCGGGGTGATCTTGAGTGCGTTTCTAATGGTAGCGCCTTTGAGCGCTTTCTCCCAACACGCGCGCAGCGGATGCAGGTACGCGCCACGGCCATTCGCCCGGCCGGTCTCGTCGACAATGACGCGCTGGGCTGGCGTTCGCACGATGCGGATGAACGAGCGCTTGCCCGCTTCCTGGCGGCAGGCGATGCAGGTCCGCTGGGGAACGTGCCGCGGCCGCGCGCCATTCCTCACCGTCATCGCCGGTCTCCTTAGTGAATACGACCGCTGTAGTCGATCTCTTCGAGGTCTTCCTCGGTCTCTTCGATGAAGCGCGGGGCGCGCTTGACCTTCTTGGCGCCCTTCTTGGCCGCCTCCTCGACTTCGGCTGGCCGAACGTCTTCGGCGAACCGGAGCGCCGTTGGGCGGCTGTCGTCGGTTATGGCCGTGGGAACTTCGTACTCTTCTTCCTCTTCCTCGCCGTAGTCCTCGGACTCGCGCTCTTCGCCCTTCGGAACCTTCATCTGGGCCAGCGCGGCGGCGAAGGAGATCTCCTCTTCCGTCCTGGGTACGGCGATCTCGTCGCCCTCGGCCGCGACGGCTTCCTCCTCGATCGACGCGGCGGCCGCGGTCTCGCCTGGTTCTTCGACGGGCACGGCGGCCGCGATCTCCTCGGCCTCCTCGATGATGTCGATGTCCGGCGTCTCGCCCGGGGCGTAGGGCTCGAAGGTGGAGGGGGCTTCTTCGATCCCCTGCTCGACCCGCTCGCTCGCCGACTGGCTGTGGATGTCGATCCGCCAGCCCGTCAGCTTCGCGGCGAGGCGGGCGTTCTGGCCCTCCTTGCCGATCGCGAGGGAGAGCATGCGGTCGGGCACCACGACGGTCGCGCGGTGGTCGTCCACGTCAATCGAGACCTCGGTGGCCTGGGCAGGGCTCAGGGCGTTGCCGACGAAATTCGCCGGGTCCGGGTCCCACTTGATGACGTCGATGCGCTCGCCGGCAAGCTCGTTGACGATGTTCTGGATGCGTGCTCCACGGACGCCCACGCAGGCGCCGATCGGATCGACGTTCGGGTTGCGCGCGGCGACGGCGACCTTGCTGCGGTGGCCGCCTTCGCGGGCGATGCTCTTGATTTCGACGGTCCCGGCGGCGACTTCCGGCACTTCCATTTCGAAGAGCCGGCGGAGGAGCGTGCGGTGGCCGCGGCTGACAACGATCTGCGGGCCTTTGGCGGCGCGCAACACCTCGAGCACAAGGACCTTGACGCGCTGGCCGGGGCGAAGGTGCTCGTTCCGGACCTGCTCGCTGAAGGGCAGCACGGCCTCGGTCCCGCGGCCCAGCTCAAGGATGATCTGGCGCGATTCGACGCGCTGCACGGTCCCAACGAGGAGCTCGCCTTCCTTGCCGGCGTACTCGTCGAAGACAGCGTCGCGCTCGGCTTCGCGAAGGCGCTGGAGGACGACCTGCTTGGCGGTCTGGGCCGCGATGCGGCCGGCGTTCTCGGGGATCTTCTCCTCGAAGTCGAGGACGTCGCCTTCCTTGACGTCGGTCTTCCAGCGGCGCGCGTCGCCGATGGAGATCTCAACGTTGGGCAGCTCGACTTCCTCGACGACGGCCATCTGGCGATAGGCGTGGATATCGCCGGAGATCGGGTCAATCTTCACGTAGATGTTGGGCGCGTTGTCGCCCTCGCGCCGGTAGGCCGAGGAAAGCGCGGCCTCTACCGCCTCGAAGACGACCTCGCGGGGGAGGTTCTTTTCGGCGGCCAACTGGCCCAGTGCGAGCAGGAATTCGTTCTTCATAACCTCAACAAAAAGGTGGGCCAGGAAGCCCACCCCTGCTAGGAATTGCCTTCATCCGGAAGTATAGCACCTTCTCGCAAGATGCCCGCCAACCCGATTTGCCCGCTGGAGAAGCGTTGGGAAAGGCGCTCCGCGCTTCCGATCAGCGGCCCAGCAGAGCGCGGACGCGCTCCACGAGGCGTTCCAGCGGGACGATCTCGGTCTCGCCGGTTCTGCGTTGGCGCAGCTCAACGCCACCCTTTTCCAGCGCTCTCGGGCTGACGGTCAGGCGGACCGGCATCCCGAGCAAATCGGCGTCCTTGAATTTGATCCCGGCCGAGTCGGCGCGGTCGTCGACGAGCACACTCAGCCTGGCGTCGCCGAGGGCCGCTTCGAGCTGTCCGGTGGCCGCGGCCACGGCGTCCTGTTCGAGGTTGAGGACGACCACGTGGACGTCATAGGGCGCCACCTCAGTCGGCCAGATGATGCCGTTGTCGTCGTGGTTGGCCTCGATGGCGGCGGCCAGGATGCGCTCGACGCCGATGCCGTAACAGCCCATGACCGCTGGCTGGCGCTCGCCGTTTTCGTCCAGGTAGTAGACGCCCATCTTTTCGGAGTACATCGTGCCGAGCTTGAAAACGTGGCCCATCTCGATGCCGCGCCGGACTTCGAGCGGCGTGCCGCAGGTGGCGCAGGCGTCGCCTCCGCGGGCAAGGGCGATGTCGGCGACGACATCCGCCTGCCAGTCGCGGCCGTGGTTCGTGTTCAGATAGTGGTAGTCGGGCTCATTGGCGCCGGCCACCAGGTTGACGGCCTCCACGGCGCTCGTGTCGGCGACGATGCGCATGCCCTTGAGGCCCACCGCCGAAGCCGAGCCGGCGACGAGCCCGGCCGCGCGGACGGTTGCGTCGTCCATCGGCTCGACGTCGGTCGCCTTGAGGACGTTCTTGAGCTTCACCTCATTCACGTCGAGGTCGCCGCGGATTGAGACGAAGACAGGCTTCCCGTCGATGCGGTAGAACACAGCCTTGTTCGTCTGGCGCGGGTCGACGCGGAGGAACGCCGCGAGGTCGGCGATCGTCTTCTGGCCGGGCGTATGCACCTTCTCCATGGGAAGCGGTTCGGCCGGGATGGCGGGTGAACGCGTGAAGCTGGCCTTCTCGGCGTTGGCGGCATAGCCGCAGCCAGGGCAGATGAGGACGGAGTCCTCGCCGTCCTCGGTGAGGAAGATGAACTCCTGGCTGTCCTTCCCGCCGATCGCCCCCGAGTCGGCGGCGACGGGAACGACGGGAACGCCGGCCCTCGCGAAGATCCGGTGGTAGGCGTTGAAGGCGGCGTCGTAGGAGGCGTCCAGCGTCTCCCAGCCAGTGTCGAAGCTGTACGCGTCCTTCATCGTGAATTCGCGCAGGCGGATCAGGCCGCCGCGGGGCCGCTGCTCGTCGCGAAACTTCGTCTGGATCTGGTAGAGGGTGACGGGCAGGTCGCGGTAGCTCTGGATCGTCCGCGAGGCGAGGATGCTGACCACTTCCTCGTGCGTTGGGCCCAGGGCGAAACCGCGCTCTTTGCGGTCCACGAGACGAAAAAGGGTCGAGCCCATCGCCTGGTCGCGGCCCGACTGCTCCCACACCTCGATCGGATGAAGAGCGGGCAGGTGAACCTCCTGGGCGCCGCTGCGATCCATCTCTTCGCGGATGATGCCTTCGATCTTCTGGATGACGCGCCAGCCCACGGGTGTGAAGCAGTAGAGGCCGGCTGCGAGGGGAGAGACCAGTCCCGCCCGCAGGAGCAAGCGATGGCTCGCGAGCTCGGCTTCCGACGGCGCTTCGCGCAGGGTCTTCAGAAGGAGCTTGCTCATCCGCATGGGGACGCCCTCGGCCGGTGGTGGTTGGTTGACCTTGCGGGGAGCCGGCGGTTCCGGTCAAGTTCGGCGCGGAAGCTCCAGGTCGTCGCTGTCGACGATTAGCGTGACGGGCCCGTCGTTGACGAGCTCGACCTGCATCTCGGCGCCGAACACGCCTCGCCCGCAGGGAAGGCCGAGCGCTTCGACAGACCTGCAAAAGTGCTCGTAGAGCGGCGCCGCGATCTCGGGGCGCGCGGCGCGATCGAAGGAAGGGCGGCGCCCGCGGCGAACGTCGCCGTAGAGGGTGAACTGGCTGATGCAGAGGATGGCGCCTCCCACCGAGGCGGCGTCGAGGTTCATCTTTCCCCCGGCGTCTTCGAAGATGCGGAGGCCGGCGATCTTCTCGGCGAATTTGGCGGCGGCCTGCTCGCCGTCGCCTTCGCGCACGGCCAGCAGGACGAGCATCCCGCGCTGGATCTCGGCGACGCGCCGGCCTTCAGTTATGACGCTTGCGCTGCTCACGCGCTGGATGACTGCACGCACGGCGTGCGATCAGGCGGGGGCCCGGTCGCGCGGGCCCAGGACGATGTTGGCGATGGCTTTCACGCGCTCGCGGTAAGCCGGGTGGAGTCCGAGGGAAGCGTAGGCAGCCCCGTGGTCCATCTGATCCGAGAAGGTCAGCCCGATCGTCAGCATCATGAACAGATCGACACGGAGCGCGGCGTCGTCGCGGTCGAATGAGGCTTCGAAGTGCGGCGTCAAGTACCTCCGCCAGCGCGCCATCGCATCCTTGTGCATGGCTACCGCGATTGGATCGCCGGCGAGGGCCTGCTGGACGAGGATCCGGATGAACGCGTTCTGCCGTGCATTGACCGCCAGCATGGCGTCGACAAGCTCGCTCAGGACCTGTTCGGTGAGTGCGGGGCGAACCGGCACGGCGTCGAGGGCGTTGATCTGGGGCGCTTGCCAGAGCGCGTTGAGAATCGCGCGCTTCGAGCGGAAGTAGTAGTAGAGCGCGGCGTCCGTCAGTCCGCAGGCATCCGCGATGGTCCGCACGGTGGTCGCTTCGAACCCGTCGCGCGCGAAAAGGTCGAGGGCTGCACCGAGGATTCGCCTCCGAGTCTCGTCGCCGCGCCGCTGAACGCACTCACCGTCCTGCGGAGCCGCGGCGCGCATCATGCTGGCACCGGTGGCATGGCAATCTCGAACAGTTTCCGCGCGCGCTGTGCGAACCACGGTTGTTCGACGACCTGGGCGAAACCGTGGCCGTACGAGAGGATGGCGTCCCAGATGATGCCCAACGTGACAAGGCCGACGGCTTCGAGGATGGCGGGGCCCGTCTCGCCGTAGAGGCGGGTGAACAGCGGCGCCAACGTCGCCTGGAACGTGGCCATCGTTTCCCGGCGGCGCTGGTTGCTCGCCGGGTCGCCCCGGTACTGCTGGCGGAAAAGCATACGAAGCATGTCGGGTTGGCGCGCATACGCGTTGAAGGTGCTCATCATCCGGTCGATGAGATCTTCGCGGCTCGGAACCTCGTTGTCGGCCGCGACAAATTGGCCCGCTCCGCTTGACTGCAGGAGCGAATCGAAGATGTGGCGCTTGGAACGGAAGTGGTAATAGATTGCGGGGTCAGTCAGATCGAGCCGCGAGGCGATGGCCTTGACGGTGGTCCCGTTGTATCCGTTGTTGGCGAAAAGCTCCTGGGCGGTCGCGAGGATCTTCTGCTTCGTCATCGAGCCGGTTCGTTCGACGTCGTTGCGGCGCGCGGCCTGGGCCATGCGCAGAGTATACGGCCGATGCCCCAATGCACATCAACGTGCATCAGGAGGCGAACG
Source organism: Chloroflexota bacterium (assembly GCA_021823905.1). Taxonomy (GTDB): domain Bacteria; phylum Chloroflexota; class Dehalococcoidia; order Tepidiformales; family Tepidiformaceae; genus JAKALX01. Next base: position 5,466 of record JAKALX010000216.1, read on the forward strand.
TCAGGACGCGGCGGAGGCTTCGGCCGACCCAGAGGCCGGCGCAGCCGGCGCCGGACTGGCTTTGGGCGCGGCGGGCTCGGGGGTCGCGTCGGCGGCTGGCGCCTCGCTTTCGCCGGCCGGGTTCTTGCCGCGGCTGTCCTTCACGTACCAGCCGCTCCCTTTGAAGACGACCCGCGGCGCGTGCAGAACCCGTTTTGCCGTTCCCGTTCCGCACTCCTCGCAGGCATGTGTTACGGCGGCCGAGAAGCTCTGGCGCAGCTCGTAAGTCGCTTTGCAGGCAGGGCAGTGGTATTCGTAGGTGGGCAAGGGGCACCTCCGAAGGGTGAAGCGAGTCCTTGCTTCGATTGTTCCCGTCTTAGCACTCTGGTGTCAAGAGTGCTAACGGCACGCCCTTTCCGGTCCGTTCGCAAAGTCTACGTGAACGGCGCCCAGCGGCGTGCCTGGCTGCTGGGGATGATCCCGGAATACGAGTTCAGCGCCTTCATGTAGTGGGACCGTTCGAACGCCGCCGGATCGGGGCCGGCGCCCTGGGCCAGGCTGCCCTTCATCTGCCCGACGGACTCGTATTCGTGTTCCGCGAGCCACGATTCCATTCCAGTCAGGACGCTTCGGATATGTTCCGGTCCGTTGATGAGCAGCGCGGAGGCCATCATCGCCACGTCGGCGCCCGCGAGCAGCACTTTGAGGACGTCTTCGTGACGGTGGATTCCCGTGGTGGCGGCAAGGGACACGGGAACCATGCCGCGGAGGATGGCGATCCAGCGCAGCGGCAAAGTGAGCTCGGCGGACGTGCTGAGCCGCACCGCCGGGACCACCGACAGCGATTCGAGATCGATGTCCGGCTGGACGAAGCGGTTGAAGAGCACGAGACCGTCGGCGCCGGAGGCGACGAGCCGCTTCGCCATCGCGGGGAGAGCGCTGAAGAACGGCGAGATCTTGACCGCAAGCGGGATCTTGACCGTCTCGCGGACGGCCGCCACGAGCGCGGCGTAGCGATCC
>JAKALX010000217.1 GCA_021823905.1 Chloroflexota bacterium
CTCGGCGACGCCGACGGTCATCCAGCGATCCGGGTACTTCTCGCCGAACTGGTAACCCATCGTCGAGACGGAGAGGTCGGCGTCGATCGCGACGACGTCGACGCCTTCCTCGGCGAGCTGGATGAGCGCCTTCGGGTAGGCTTCGCGAGTTGCGGCGGTGACCGGTGCGGCGCTGGTCACAGGAGGCCGTCGCCGCGGGTGATCTCGTCGAGCGCCTGCTTGAGCTGCTCGGCCGTCGGGGCTTTGCCGTGGAAGCCGGCGTTGTTCTCCATGAAGCTCACGCCCTTGCCCTTGATGGTGTGCGCGACGACGACGCGCGGTTTGCCGTGGGGGCGTTCGGCCTCGGTCAGCGCCTGGTCGACCGCGGCCATGTCGTGGCCGTCGCATTCGATGACGTGCCAGCCGAAGCCGTGCCACATCTCCTTCGGATGGACCTTCATGATCGTGTCGCCGAAGCCGTCGTTCTGGAGGCCGTTGCGATCGACGATGGCGACGATTCGATCGCCGAGGCCGAAGTGGGGGACGGCCATCGCGGCCTCCCAGACCTGGCCTTCGTTGAGCTCGCCGTCGCCCATCATCACCCAGCAGCGGTAGTCGCGCCCGTCCATGCGGCCGGCCGTCGCCTGGCCGATGGCGAACGACAACCCTTGCCCGAGGGAGCCGCCGGACATCTCGATGCCGGGGGCGCTGTTCATCGACGGGTGGCCCTGGAGCGGGCTGCCGAGGGTTCGGAAGCCATCGAGCAGGCCGGTGCTGAAGAAGCCGCGCTCGGCGAGGAGGCTGTAGTAGAACGGCGTGGCGTGGCCTTTCGAGAGGAAGAAGCGGTCGCGGCCGGGCCACTGCGGGTTCTCGGGGTCGATTCGCAGATGGTTCCAGAAGAGGGCGACGCCAAGCTCGACGGCCGAAAGCGAACCGCCGGGATGGCCGCTCTGGGCGTTGAAGACCATCTGGACGATGTGGCTGCGGATGCGCTTCGCGATGTCGCGGAGCTCATCGACGGAGAGGCGGGCGGCGGTGGCGGTGGGCATTGGGTAGAGTTTACGGCGGACCGTGGACGGGAGCGAGCGAGGAGGGAGTGGCGATTAGCGACCGCCGGCGTGTCACTGACGCTCCACGTACGGATGGACGGACAGGCAGACGAACAGAGCGGGCTAACCGGCGGAGGGATGGACGCGGGGGCGGTACCCGGCGGACAGCGCTCGGACGATCGACGGTGGCGTCAAAACCTGGGCCGTACCGGCAGGTTGGAGGGGGCGCACGGTGTCGTAGCTGCCGGGAGACCAGCGGTGGACGCGGCCGTTCCAAATGAGCCAGGCAGCGGCGTCGAGCACGACGAATGTCCCGTCCGGGAGGCCGCCGAGGCTGGCTTCGAAGGTGCGCTTCGCACGTTGTGGCGTGAGGCGCTCGGCGTGCAGCGCCGCGTCGAGCGTCGAAGTTCGGATTTTCCCAGGACCGGAAAGCTCGGGGTTCGCCTCGCTCCACGCGGCGACAAAGCGGTTGAAGTCAGACCGGCGGCAAAGCGCGCAGGGGCGGTGGCCGGCGGCGAAGGCGACCGCTTCGTCGAGGAAGAAGAGCTCGGTGTAGCGATGCGGAGCCATGAGCGGGCGGCGCTTGCCTTTGTAGTCGGTCGTGCAGGTGATCCACTGCTTCGTGGCCCAGCGGCGGCGCGTGAGCTGCTGCCGGTCGTCGTGGAAGCAACCGCCGCGGTTACCCATAAAGAGGCCGCGCTCGGGCGTGGCGATGATCTCGCCGAACGGTGTGACACGGTTCTGGAGCGGAGATGTTCGGGGAGCAATTGTCATGGGGTCGTTTATATGGCGCGGACGCCGCTTGTGGCCAGGCCGGCGGCGATGGCGACGAGGAACGCGCCGGTGATCCGGGCGACGGCGTCAAGCGCCGGGCGCTGGGGCCGCGCGGCGAGCAGGCCGCCGGTGACCACGACGGCAACAGCCGCCGCCGCGAAGGTGTGCCCGAATCCCTCGTCGGCGCTGTAGGACACGGCCGCGGTGAGCCCGGCGGGTCCAGCGATCAGGCCGATGGCGACCACAAATGGGGTGGAGTGCCGACCGCGGTCGTGGCCTCCGTGTGGCAACGCGCCGAACCAGATCGCGGAAGCGCCGGCCACGGCGAGAACCACCCCGGCGGCGAGCCGGAACGATTCGGGGGCAATGTCGAGGAAGTCGAGGAGCGGCTGCGCGAGGCCGGCCGCAGCGGCATAGACCACGAGTGCGGCGGCCGCCGCGACGGCGGGGATGAGCAGGCGCCCGCGCTTGTCTTGATCAGCGTCCAGGCGGGCCATGGCAAGGCCAACGCTCGCCGGGTTAACCGCGGCGAGGAAGACGACGAGGAGGCGGGCGAATTCGGTCATTTGCTGCTCTTTCGGGCGTCGAGGATGTCCGTGACGCGAAGGAGACCGCCGATGGCGTGCTGCTGGTCGTCCATTCGGGTGACGCCGTCGCTGAACCCGGCGCCCTGGGCGAGGCCGGGGCGCGGGTAGGATTTCGCGCCCTCGGCCGAGACCTGGCGGTCAACGAGCATTCCCACCGAGCAAGCGGCCCTCTCGGCGATCGCATCGCGCATGTCGCGCATCCTCGGGTCTTTCGAGGCAAGCCGCCAGAGCGAATCGAGGCCTTCGACCCATGTTCCCATGCCGGCCGAGCGGGCGCGCGGGCCACGCAGACGGTTCGACCACCAGGCGTGGCGGCGGCCAGACTCGAAACGGACGAAGAAGCCGAAGCGCTCGGCGAGGGTGCGGGCGTAAGCGATGTTCGTGTCGCTCAGCGGCCAGCCGGCCATCTCGGCGAGGCCATAGGCAGCCCACTGGTCGTTCCAGGGCGGGAAGAGCTGGTGCTCGACACGGTCGCGGGAGGTTGAGAGGTAATCAGCCACGGCGCGTGACGGCGCCTCCCATTGCTCGGCTGGGAAGAGGCGGCGCATCAGGGTCAGGGCCCAGAACGCCTCGCCGGTTGCATAGGGCGAGCGCTCTACCGGGTTCGGGGCGCCCGCTGCCTCGTCCCAGGCGAGGAGGATGCTCCCGTCGGGCTGCTGCATGGCGAGGAGGAAGCCTGCAAGCTCGTGCATGAGCCCGTCGTAGCGTTGATCGCCGGTGGCCAGGCGGCGGTGTTCGAGCCCAGCGAGCATGAGGCCGGTCCCGCCGGTTTCGATGCTGCCGTCGAAGGGATCGCGCAGCGCTGCCCAGTCTGCATGGCGATAGAGGTGGGCGACCATCCAGTCCATCGCGCGGTCGGCCGTCTGCAGGCCGCTCATATCGCCGCTGGCGGCGAGCATGTAGAGGGACATGGCGAGGCCGGCGTGGCGCGTGGCGTTATAGGCGGACGACTCGACGTCGGTATTGGCGTTCCACTCGTAGACGAAGCTGCCGTCCGGCTGCTGAGCGCGGGCCGCCCAATCCACGGCGGCATGCACGCTATTGAGCGCGGCGGCCGAATCGACCGGCGGGCAGACCTGCGCCGGGACGAGTGTCACGCGGAGGATGCCCAGCCCGGCGACCCAGATCACGAACATCAGGACCACGCCGCGAAGCATCGCGCGAAGCATACGCGGCTGGTGGCCGGAGAGGCAGCGGCAACGTACTAACCGCCGCTTACCATTCGTAACCGCAAACTGGGAAGCTCAACGGGAGAGGACTGCTTGATGTTTTTGGTGAAGTTTCTTCTCGGCGGCCTGCTTGGCCGGCTCGTTACGCTCGTCTTGCTGGTCGCGATCGTGGGCGCCGGCGGCTGGTGGTTCTTCATCCGGGAGGACCATTCGCTGGCAACGAACGCCCCGGCCATCCCCGACAGCGTGAAGAGCGGCGCAGCGCCAGGCGGCGGCAACGGCGGCGCCACCGGCAAGGCCGTCTACACGATCGTGGCGGACCAGTCGGAGGCTGCCTACTTCGCCGGGGAGAAGCTGGCGCGCCTGTCGCTTCCCTCGACGGCGAAGGGGACGACGAAGGAGATCACGGGCAGCTTCGCGCTCACGAAGGATGGGTTGGACCCATCGGCCACGACCGCGTTCACGGTGGGGCTGAAGAGTCTGAAGAGCGACGAAAGCCAGCGCGATCGCCGGGTGCAGGGCGCACTGCAGACCAGCCAATTCCCCACGGCGGTGTTCACCGCGGCGAAGCTCACCGGTTTGCCGGCGGACTTCCCGGCCGGGCAAGATGTCCCGCTGCAACTTTCCGGAACCCTGGACCTCCACGGTGTGAAGAAGGACGTGACCTGGGACGTGAAGGCGCGCAAGGACGGCGCGGGATTCTCCGCGCTGGCGACGCTGAAGATCCAGTTCTCGGACTTCGGCATCACGAAGCCGGACCTGGCGGGCTTCGTCACGGTCAACAGTGACGTGACCTTGCAAGTGCAGATCGTGGCCCAGGCGGGGTAGCGCGGCTCAGGAACACCGCCGGGCAGCGCCGCACATCCAGTCCGACGTACGCTTACCTGATGGAGAGGCTGTTCGACGAGGCGCGCGAGTGTCGCCGGTGTCCCGCGGTATGCGCCGGGAGTGCCGTGCTGGGACCGGCCAACGGACCTGCGCCCGCAGACGTCATGTTTGTTGGCGAGGCGCCCGGGAGGTTAGGCGCCGCGCGGACGGGCGTGCCGTTCCAGGGCGACGAATCGGGCCGCCGGTTTGAAGCGCTCCTTGACGCCGCCACGCTTCGGCGCGACGAGGTGTTCGTGACGAACGCGGTTTTGTGCACGCCGCTGGACGCGATCGGGCGCAACCGGCGACCAACCGTAGGGGAGATCAACTCTTGCGGCGGGTACCTGGTGGGCACGATCGAAGCGGTGAATCCACGGTTGGTCGTGGCTCTCGGGTTGGTCGCGCTGTCAGCGCTGGCAACGATCGAGCCGCACGGCTTGGTGCTGCGCGATCACGCCGGGACAACTGTGACCTGGAATAGGCGCACGCTCGTCGCGCTCTACCATCCTTCGCGTCAGGCCGAGTTACACCGCGACTGGCAAGCGCAGTTGGCTGACTGGCGCCGTGTCTTTGCGGGCGAAGGGCGTCACTCGTCGATGACGACGTTCCAGTCGCGGATGCGATAGCTCGAAACGACCCCGTTCGCGACGTAGGGGTCGCGCTCGACGAAGCGCTCGGCAGTTGCGCGGTCGCTAAAGACGATAGCCGCGCCGTCGAGCGGATCGGCATAGGCGCCGGCGAGGCGCAGCTTCCCTGCCTCGTGGAGCTCGGTGAGCATGGCGAGGTGGGCCGGGCGGTGTGGCGCACGCCGCTCGGCGGCGTCGGGGACGTAGTCATAGAAGAGAATCGCGAGCGTGGCGCACCCCCAGCGGCGAATGGTCCCGTCGAGCGGGCGTGGGTGATTGTAACCGGGGACCGGCCGGTTGCACGGGCGGAACGCTGTTCGCGTGTTTGACACAGAGGCCATACCTTATGTTCCGATCATCGGCGACAGGGGTCCTTCTTGGCAGGAATCGGGATCACGCTACAGGACGCGCGGATTCGGCGGGGGCTCACGATCGAGCAGGCGGCGGCCGACACGCGTATCTCCGCGCGCTTTCTCGAGGCGCTCGAAGGCGAGCGGTTCGGCGAGCTGCCAGCCCCGGTTTACGTGCGCGGCTTCCTACGCTCCTACGCGAACTACCTGAAGATCGACGCCCAGCCGCTACTGGACGGGCTTCGCTTGAGCGATTCCCCGATCCCCGGACCGGACGGGTTCGTCGGCGGCCCACGCCAGGCGCCACAGCGCGGGAGCCAGGCGGGACGCAGCGGCGACCCGTTCCGAAGGCAGCCCCCGCCTCCACCCCTGCCACCGCCGCCGGCGGCCGTGCTGGCAGACGACCAACCCGAGGAAGTGCCGGACGATCGCCCGGTGGTCGGCGCACGGCGAGCTGGTCCGCCGCCCGTGGCGGGCGAACCTCCGGCTGTCGGGCGGCGGCGCGAACCGGCGTATGTGCAGCCTCCGCTCGAAGCCGAGGCGGGGGAACCGTTCGGAGACTACGAGGACGAAGCCGCATACGCGCCCGCGGAGGAAACCTATCGGCCGCGGAGAGTGGCGGGTGTTTTGCTGGAGCGGCCGGACACGGGGCGGGACGCGGCGATGCCGGCGCGGGTTGTGGGTCTTGTCGCGGTCGGCGTGGTCGTGGTGCTGATCGCGCTCGCGGCGGCGGTGCTACTCACACGGAACAGCGGCGACAAGAACGCGGCGGCCACGACGGGCAGCCCGACGGCGCTGACGTCGTTTTCGACGGTTGTGGCGGTTGGATCGCCAGCCGCCTCGCGAACGCCGGCCAGCCCGTCGCCCTCGGCCAGCGCGACTTCGAGCCCAAGCCCGACGGCGAGCGTCAGCCCGAGCCCCACGGGCGCGGTCTCGGCGACCGCGACAGCCGTGCCAACGCAGGCGGGAGCGGCGCCGACGCAGGCGCCGACAGAGACGCCAACGCCCACGCCGACCACGGCGCCGACCCCGAC
>JAKALX010000218.1 GCA_021823905.1 Chloroflexota bacterium
CCATCCGATAGGGCGCACGCACCGCAAAGGCAAGAACAACGCAGCCATCGCGGCCGCGGGAGACCCCGGCAGCCCGTGGGCTATCGGCGCCGCTGAGGGCGGTCACACCGCGGTCCACCCGCTGCTGGGTACATTGGAAGATTTCAGGCGGCTCGCCGAGCGCGCGGCTGAGCACGGTCTCGAGCTTGCGCTCGACCTGGCGTTTCAGTGCTCCCCTGATCATCCCTGGGTGAGCGAGCACCCCGAGTGGTTCGGCCGCCGCGCCGACGGTTCGCTCCGCTATGCCGAAAATCCCCCCAAGAAGTACGAAGACGTCATCCCGTTCGACTTCGACTGCACCGAGTGGCGCGCGCTCTGGGCCGGCCTGCTGGACGTGGTCCTCTTCTGGGTCGGTCAGGGCGTTCGCATTTTTCGCGTGGACAACCCGCACACGAAGCCGATGCCGTTTTGGGAGTGGCTCATCCGATCGGTCCGCCAGCTCGAACCGAACGTGCTGTTCCTCGCCGAGGCATTCACGCGCCCCGTGCTCATGCACCGGCTCGCAAAGGCCGGGTTCAGCCAGTCGTACACGTACTTCGCCTGGCGGAACACGAGCGCGGAGATCAGGGATTACTTCACCGAACTGACGACCGGACCAGCACGCGACTACCTGCGCCCGAGCCTTTGGCCCAACACGCCGGACATCCTCACGGAGTACCTGCAGGTGGGCGGCAGGCCGGCGTTCATCGCACGGTTCGTGCTTGCCGCGACGCTCGGGGCGAACTACGGCGTCTACGGACCCGCCTTCGAGCTGTGCGAAGACCGTGCGCGAACGCCGCGCTCGGAGGAGTACCTGAACTCCGAAAAGTACGAAGTCAGGGTATGGGACCTCGACGATCCCGGGAGTCTGCGGGATGTCGTCGCTCGCGTGAACGGCATCCGGCGAGCGCATCCGGCCCTGCGCCAGGACGCCAACCTTGTCTTCCACCAGACGACGAACGACCAGTTGGTCTGCTACAGCAAGCACACGCCGGCACGCGACGACGTGGTCCTCGTCGTCGTGAACCTCGACCCACAGGCGCCTCAGTCGGGCTACGTCGAGGTGGATTGGCAACGGGTGGGGATCGACTGCTCGACGCAGTGCGAAGCCCACGATCTGCTCGGCGGCAGGCGATTCTCGTGGCAACGGCCGCATCACTACGTCGAGCTCGATCCAGCGGTGTCGCCGGCGATCATCGTGACGCCATTGCCCCGATCTCGGTCGGAGCGCGATTTCGAGTACTACGCGTGACCCAGTCCGAAAAGCAGCCGCTCGCCTTTGCTGGAAATGCCGCGAAACCGGCGGCGGTGGCGCCCGACCCGCTGTGGTACAAGGACGCGATCATCTACGAACTTCATGTACGCGCCTTCTACGACGCGAACGGGGACGGGACAGGCGATTTTCGCGGTCTGACCCAGAAGCTGGACTACCTCCAGGAGCTCGGCGTCACGGCCCTCTGGCTCCTGCCGTTCTACGAGTCTCCCCTCCGCGACGGCGGGTACGACATCTCGGACTACCGCAAGGTCCACCCGATGTACGGGTCGTTGCGGGACTTCCGGAAATTCCTGGACGAGGCGCACCTCCGCGGATTGCGAGTCATTACCGAGCTGGTCCTGAACCACACCAGCGATGAGCACCCGTGGTTCCAACGCGCACGCCGTGCGCCGAAGGGAAGCGTTTACCGCGACTATTACATCTGGAGCGACACGGCTACCGAGTATTCGAGCGCGCGCATCATTTTCAAGGACTTCGAACGCTCAAACTGGACATGGGACAGGGTCGCCAAGGCATACTTCTGGCATCGGTTCTACTCCCACCAGCCGGACCTCAACTTCGACAACCCGCGCGTGCGGGCAGAGATGTTCAATGTGGTCGACTTCTGGCTGGAGAAGGGTGTCGACGGATTCCGCCTGGACGCGGTGCCGTATCTGTACCCGCGCGACGGTACCAGCTGCGAGAATCTGCCTGAGACGCACGCTTTCCTCAAAGACCTGCGGGCTCACGTCGACCGGTTCTTCCCAGGGCGGGTGCTCCTGGCGGAGGCGAACCAGTGGCCCGAAGACGCCGCCGAGTATTTTGGCGACGGCGACGAGTGCCACATGGCCTATCACTTTCCGCTCATGCCACGGCTGTTCATGGCCGCGCGCATGAGCGACCGGTTCCCGATCACCGAGATCCTGGAACAGACACCGACGATCCCCGACAACTGTCAGTGGGTGCTGTTCCTCCGGAACCACGACGAGCTGACGCTCGAGATGGTCACCGACGAAGAGCGCGATTACATGTATCGCTCATATGCGCGGGACGAAGCGGCGCGCATCAACCTGGGCATCCGCCACCGGCTGGCGCCGCTCCTGAGCCACAACCGGCGGTTGATCGAGCTCATGAACGCCTTGCTGCTCTCGATGCCGGGGACCCCTGTCATCTACTACGGGGATGAGCTCGGCATGGGTGACAACGTCTATCTCGGCGATCGCGACGGTGTGCGCACACCAATGCAGTGGAGCTCCGATCGAAATGCCGGCTTCTCGCGGGCGAACCCGCAGAAGCTCTTCCTGCCCGTCATCATCGACCCCGAGTATCACTACGAGGCGGTGAACGTCGAGATGGAGCAGACGAACCCGGCCCTGCTCCTCTGGTGGATGAAGAGGCTCATCGGGCTGCGAAAGCGGCATCCCGCGTTTGGCCGGGGTTCGATCAGGTTCATCGAGTCGGAGAACCGCCGCATTCTCGCGTACGTGCGCGAATACGGCGACGAGTGCATCCTCGTCGCGGCAAACCTCTCAACCTTCGCTCAGGCGGCGCAGCTCTCGCTTGCCGGGTTCGCGGGATCCGTGCCGGTGGAAATGTTTGGCGCAACGCGGTTCCCGGTGATAACGGAGTCACCGTACTTCCTTTCCTTCGGGCCCTACTCCGTCTATTGGTTCGTGCTGGAACGGGCGGCCGCCCAGATTGCAGGCTCGGGGAAGCCAGCGGCGCTCCCCCTGCTGCGCGCCACCGACCGGTGGGACTCGTTGCTCTCCGGCCGCCACCGCAGGGAGGTTGAAGCGGTGCTGTCCGGCTATCTCCCGGCGCGCAGATGGTACGCCGGCAAGACGCGGCGAATTCGGCGGCTCTCGATCGTCGAGGCGATTCGCTTGAGCCGCCGAGACGCCTCACGGGCGCATCTCGTGCTGCTGCAGGTTGAATATGCCGACGGCGAGCCGGAGCTCTACTCGCTCGTGCTCACCGCGGTCAGCGCGGAACACGCCGTGACAATTGAGCGCGACACACCCTGGGCGATGATGGCGAGAGTCGAGACGGCAACCGGACCGCTGGCGCTGGTCGATGGGGCGGCAGTGCCGGAGGTTGCCAGCTTGCTCCTGGAGCGCTTCCGGTCGTGTGGAACGCTCCGCGGGGAGAACGGATCAATACGCTTCACCGCCTACCGTGGCCTGGTCGAGCGCGCGGACAGCGAACCACTGACGCCCGCGGTGTTCAAGGGAGAGCAGAGCAACACGACCGTCGCCTTCGGGCAGCGCTTCATGCTGAAGTTGTTCCGCAAGGTCGAGCAGGGTCCGCACCCGCAGGTTGAGCTCGAGCGGTTCCTCGGGAACACGTCGATGGCGAACCGTGTCCCCGACCTGGCCGGCGTCGTGGGGTTCTTCGACCGTTCCGGCCACACGACCACGCTCGGCATCCTGGAAGCGACGATCAAGCATCAGATCGACGGTTGGACCTTCGCGCTCGAAGATCTGAAGAAGTTCTTCGAAGAGATTGCCGCCCGCCGGGAGGCGTTGCCAGACCTGCGTCCAGGATTGCACCCGTTCGACGTGGCGCCCTCGGCTCTCGCGGCCGAAGCTACCGGGCCGTGGCTGGAATTCGCCAGGGATCTTGGACGCAGCACCGGAGACCTGCACAGGGCGCTCGCATGTGCAGCCGATGACCCGGAATTCGCGCCCGAGGGGTACACACCGTTCTATCAGCGGTCGCTCGCGGAGGGCTTCCGCGCAAGGGCCCGGAGCGCGTTCCGGCTGTTGCGCCTGGCTGCCCGGCAGAACGAGGGCGCGGCCGGGCTTGCGAGCACGGCGTTCGCACTCGAAGGGATGGTCGTGGGGCGTTTCAAGCTCATCGGAGCCAGGCCGCTGAAGGGCGGCCGGATCCGGACTCACGGCGACTTCCACCTCGGACAGATCCTTGTCAGCGGCCGAAACCTGTCGTTCATCGATTTCGAGGGAGAACCGGCGCGTCCCATCAGCGAACGGCGCGTCAAGCGGACGCCCTGGCGAGACGTCGCCGGTATGGTGCGATCATTCGACTATGCCAGCCGCGTCGCGCTAAAAGAACTCGATGAAGGCGTGCGTTCGTCCGAGACATATCCCGGCCAGCTCGCATCCTGGTCCCGCGCCTGGTACCTGTCGACGTCAGCCAGCTTCCTGGAGGGGTACGTTGAATCAGCCGATCAAGCCATCGCCGATCTCCTCGGTGACGCGGAGGAGCGCCGGCTGCTCTTTGACACGTACTTGCTGGACAAGGCGCTGTACGAGGTAGCCTACGAGCTCGAGCATCGTCCCGATTGGCTGGACGTGCCGCTCCAGGGGCTGATCGCCGCATGCGAAAGCCTGACTGGAGCGTGAGCAGCGCACCATTGCCAGACGAGCATCCGACGCCACACGCCGAGCGCCGGGGGCTCGCGTCCACCGGTTCGCGATAGCTCCGCAACGGCCTGCGGCGGCGTGCGGAGTCCTCGGTCAAACCGCCCGCTGGAAGAACCGCTCCATCGAATGTCTGCCGCGACCAGCCAGCCGCCTGCCGGCCCCTTGCCACTTTGCCAGCGCCAGGGCTAGCGCCGCTGCCGGCCCTGCCCCAGCAGGTCTCGCTCCATTCGCTCGCGCTGGGCCAGAGCCTGCTCGTCGGACAGCAACGAATCGGCCGCGCGGGCGGCATCGCTGTCCTGGGCGGGCTCCAATCCCGGCTTGTCCAGCTTGTGATCCTCGATTTCGCGGGACGATAGCGTCAGTCGCAGCTCGTCGAAACGCGAAAGCGTTGCCACGTAGATCGCGCTGAGCCAGAAATGCCTGGCGAGCGGCGCATCAACCGCGAAGTATCCGCCCTGAACCTCCTTGACTCGACCGAGCCGCTCCCCGTCTGCTGCAATCACGTCTTTGCCGATCCAGTCTGTGCTCGTCATCGGACAACCTCCTCCGAAACTGACCGACCTCACCATCTCCACAGTCGTGCCCGCGGCATCTTGAGTGTGTCAAGAGACAACGGGCTTGCGTTGCGAATGTGTGACGTCGCCGCCGGGAGAGAAGCGCCATTCTGAGCGCAGCAGGCGCCCCCGCGGCTCGTTTTAGCCCGCCACCCGGTTCGCCCAGCCCGTCGCCCGCTCGAAGGCGTGCGCGGCCTGGAGGATGCGGCCTTCGTCGAAGAAGTTGCCGACGATCTGGAGGCCGACGGGCAGGCCGTCGCTGAGGCCGCAGGGGAGGCTCAGGCCGGGGAGACCGGCGACTGACGCGGGCAGCGTGTAGACGTCGTTGAGGTACATCGCGTAGGGGTCATCGGTCTTGGCGCCGATGGGGAAGGCGACGGTCGGCGAGGTAGGCGTTACGAGCACGTCGTACGTCTTGAACGCCTCGGCGAACTCGTTGTTGATGACCGTTCGGACCTTCTGCGCCTTCAGGTAGTAGGCGTCGTAGTAGCCAGCGGAAAGGGCGTAGGTGCCGAGCATGATGCGGCGCTTGACCTCTTCGCCGAAGCCGCGGGCACGCGTCTGCTCCATGTTCTCCCACATGGTCGCGCCGTCGCGGTAGCTGTAGCCGTACTTCACGCCGTCGTAGCGGGCCAGGTTGGCGCTGGCCTCGCTCGGGGCGATCAGGTAGTAGACGGCGAGGGCGTGCTCGGTGCTCGGAAGCGAGAGGTCCGTGTCGACTTCGCAGCCGAGGCCTTCGAAGACCTTGAGCGCCTCCTCGACGCGCGCCTTCACGCCGGGCTCCATGCCGGCCACGAAGTACTCGCGGGGCACGCCGATCTTCATCCCCTTGACGTCGCGGCCGAGGTAGTGGCGCAGGTCGGGCATCGGCTCGGGGTTGCTGGTCGAATCGCGGGGGTCGTGGCCGCCGATGCAGTCGAGCATCGCGGCAACGTCCTCGACGTCGCGGCCGATGGGTCCGACCTGGTCGAGCGAGCTGCCGAAGGCGACGATGCCGAAGCGGCTGACGCGTCCGTAGGTGGGGTCGAGGCCGACGACGCCGCAGAGGGCGGCCGGCTGGCGAATTGAGCCGCCCGTGTCGCTGCCGAGGGAGCTGAGCGCTTCGCCGGCGGCGACCGCAGCCGCCGAGCCGCCCGAGGAGCCGCCAGGGACGCGCGCCGTATCCCAGGGGTTGCGCGTCGGGCCGTAAGCGCTGAACTCGGTGGAAGAGCCCATGGCGAA
>JAKALX010000219.1 GCA_021823905.1 Chloroflexota bacterium
ACGACCCAGACCTACACGTCGTGCGACACCCTGACGGCAGGTCCGGCGTTTCGGGTGGAGGCGCCGGGCAACGTGACGTGCCGCGCGGCGGTGCGGGTGGTTCTGACGAACGGGTTCTCGGTGGGCTTTGGGGCGACATTCAAGGCTGGTATCGACCCATCGCTGGCACCGTGACGGTCGCAACCGGTGGGGCTCGAAAGGTCGGGTCCAAGGGCGGCCGTCGGGCGTCCCAAGACTGACGAGTTTGACTTTCGCGGTCGGGGTGCGCCGGGAATCGCGCGCCCCCCAATCGCGGTTACAGGCGCGTGAGCCTCCGGAGCCGTCTTTTCGCCCCTTTACTGGTCCTGCTCGCGGCGCTCCCGACATCGGCCTGGGCCACGGACTGGTCGCAGTTCAACTTCAATGCGCAGCACAGCGGGAACAACTCGCAGGAATGGGCGATCACGCCCTCCAACGTTGCCAGCCTCCACCTCGTCTATCCGGCCGTTGTGCTGCCGGCCGTCGCCGACGGCGCTCCCGCGTTCCTCGAAGGTGTCGCGACATCTGGCGGCGTGAGGGACCTGCTGTTTCTCACAACCAGGAGCGGCATCCTCCTGGCGATCGATGCCGCGACCGGCACGACGGTCTGGTCGAAGCAGCCGGCTACGGGGCCGAATTACACGACTTCGTCCCCGGCGATCGACCCCAACCGCCAGTATGTCTACTCCTATGGACTGGACGGGATGGTGCACAAGTTTCGGGTGGGTGATGGCACCGAGATCGCCGCCGGGGGTTGGCCGGAGCTGGCCACACGCAAGCCCACCGTCGAGAAGGGCTCCTCGGCGCTGGCGATCGTGCCCACGCCGGCCGCGAGCTACCTGGTCGTCGCCAACGGTGGCTACCCGGGGGATGCCGGCGACTATCAGGGGCACGTGACGGTCATCGACCTGGCGACCGGCGCTCAAAATGTATTCAACGCCAACTGTTCGGACCAGGCGTGCCACTTCTACGAGAGCGGCTCGGGAGGCTGCGGATCGCCGCAACCGGATTGCCCGGCGGTGCAAAGCGCGATCTGGGCGCGCGCCGGGGTCGTCTACGATCCCGCACTCGGCCTCATCTTCATGGCCACCGGCAACGGGGCGTTCGACGCCAACACCGGCGGCAACGATTGGGGGGACAGCGTGTTCGCGCTCCACCCGGACGGCACCGGGAATGGCAGCGGCTGGCCGGTCGATTCCTACACGCCGACCGAGTTTCAGACGCTCCAAGACGCCGACGCCGACCTGGGGAGCACCGCCCCGGCAATCCTTCCGGTACCGCCCGGGAGCACCGTGGCGCACGTCGGCTTGCAGAGTGGCAAGGACGCGAAGCTCCGTCTCCTCAATCTCGCGGACTTTTCGGGACAGGGCGGCCCTGGGCACGTCGGCGGCGAACTCCAGAAGATCAACGTGCCGCAGGGGGGAGGGGTTCTGACCGCGCCGGCCGTTTGGGTCAACCCGGCGAACGGCGCCACTTGGGTGTTCGTCGCCAACGGCTCCGGAATTTCTGGGCTGAAACTGGGCCTCAACGCGAGCAAGGTGCCGCAGCTCGCCACGGCCGCACCGGACGTGTGGACCAAGACGCCCGGTGGGACATCGCCTGTCGTCGCCAACGGGATGGTGTTCTACTCTGGGTACGATGGCCAGGTGCGGGCGCTCGATCCCACGACTGGCACGCAGCTCTGGGCGGACGCCGCACCCAACGGGTTGCACTGGGAGAGTCCGATCGTCGTCAACGGTCGCTTGTACCTCACCGACGACAGCGGACACCTCCTCGCATACGAGCCGACCTCGTACGTGCTGACCGTGAGCACGAGCGGCTCCGGCGCGGGGTCGGTTGCTAGCGCCCCGGCGGGAATCGACTGCGGCGCGGTGTGCGATGCGCTGTTCGCCGCCGGTACGCTCGTCACGCTTACGGCAGCCGTGGACCCCGGCTCGATCTTCACAGGCTGGAGCGGCGAGGGATGCGGTGGGTCAGGTACCTGCCAGGTCGCCATGACCCAGGCGCGGAGCGTGACGGCGACGTTCGCCATCGTGTGTGCGCCGCTCACGTTGTCGAACCAGACGATCACGACGACCCAGACCTACACGTCGTGCGACACCCTGACGGCAGGTCCGGCGTTTCGGGTGGAGGCGCCGGGCAACGTGACGTGCCGCGCGGCGGTGCGGGTGGTTCTGACGAACGGGTTCTCGGTGGGCTCTGGGGCGACATTCAAGGCTGGAATCGACCCATCGCTTGCGCCGTAGCGCACGAACCGGCCCTCCGCATTGACGCTGCGGTCCGGCGGGCATGTGGAACGAGATTTCTTCGCCCCCGCAAGGCTGGGCGCTGGGCTGACAGGCGCGGGCCGATCCTCTGGGACGGCATATGCGTGTGTGGCCGTGTAGCCGCGACTACAACAACGTTCGAAACGTTAGTCCCCAAGATGAAGGGCTCGGGACGGAGGACAAGCGGCAGAAACCAGGGTAAAATTGTTGGATGGAGTCGGATCGATCCAGGGGGCAGCTGGTTGGTCGTCTTGGGGCGGGACGACATAGACGAGCCCGCTCCACGTTCTTTTGGCCCCGATGCCGGCACCACATGCCTGGGGATGCACCAACCGGGGGCTTATCTCCGCGTCGGAAGGGAGCAGCACATTCACCGTGATCGGTCCTCCCTGGTCCTCACCGGTTCCTGACGCTTCTCCCAGCGCTTTCAATAGGGCACCAGCACTTGACGCACCCAAGATGGACGGCACGGATGTACGCGCCGAGGGTCCGCTGGCTACTATTGACCTTCGCTCCCTTCTCGTCGGTGCTTTGCACGGCGCGGTGGCCTGGGGCACCTACCTCGTTGTCGAGCAGGCGCTCTTCACGTTGGTGCCTCTCTCTGGGGGCCGCGATGGCATGCTGGCAACGACACAGTGGCGCGTCCTTGCGATTCTGGCGGTTGCGTTCCCGGCAATCGGGTTTGTCTTGGGGGGGGGCGCGAGCCTGGCCTTCGGATTTTTGCGCAAGGTTCAGCTCGTGCCGGGGATCCTAGCCACCAAGGCGGGATACCGGGGACTGGCCACAATGACGTTCACCGCAGCTTTCGCTGCAAACTTGTTGATGGTGAAGCCTCTCGGCAAAGCCGGCGAGTTTGCCCTGGCAGTCAGCAGTGCGTTGACACTCGGTGCCCTCTTGGCCTGCACGAGTGAAAAGTGGCAGAGGAAGATTGGTTTCCTGACGAACCCCTGGGTTGCGAGCGCCTTGATGCTCACCGGCAGCTGGATCGGCCAGCAGGCCCTTCCTGGTTTCCCGGTTCTACTTCAGTTGGCCGTCGCGGTCGTCGCACTGCTCGTGATTACGCTCGCCGGCAAGGTAGGATCTCTGTCCTGGTCGCTCAGGGCGCACCGCGGGAACTCGCTGTTCCCCAAGTGGGCGGCAGGCGTGCTGGCGGTTTCCGCCGCGGGGCTGGTTGGATGCAGCGCACTTTGGAGCCGGGGACTTGGCGCCTTGTCGCCTCTCAAGCTTGCCCCACCTCCCGGCCGTCCAAACGTCATCCTCATCACCATGGATACGGTCCGCGAAGATCACCTTTCTCTATACGGCTACGCGCGCGATACAACCCCATTCTTGAAAGGCTTTGCCGCAGGCGCGACCACCTACACCAACGCCATCGCCACCTCGAACTTCACCCCACCTACGCACGCATCACTGTTCACTGGACTCTACCCGAGCTGGCACGGGGCGCACTTCGATCCGCCCGCGTTCGTCGCCGGTCGCCCCCTCCCGACGCGGTTTCCAACCCTGGCCTCGATCCTCTCCGGCCACGGATATCGAACGATGGCCGTCGTCGCGAATTGGGGCGGACTTAGCCCTGTCTTCGGCCTCCAGCGGGGATTCCAGCTTTACGATGCCCGTTACCCTAGGGCCGTTGTCGACCACCGTCTGCTTCGCCACCTTGTGCCAATGTTGTTCGGCAGGCTTGTTCCTGGAACTGATTTCGATGCGCGTTTCCGCCGCGCGAAGGAAATCAACCGTACGGCCTCGACTCTTCTGGATCGTGTGGCCCGGGAACAGACGCCCTTCTTTCTCTTCGTGAACTACATGGACGCTCATGTGCCATATGTGCCGCCACCCCCTTTCTGCCGCCTCTATTCGGACGGAGCGCTGTCCTTCAGCGAAATCAGGTATGCGGTCCTCGAACGACGGATCATGACGCGGCAGCAGGTGATCGTGCCCAAGGAACGGAACGAATTGATCGCTCCGTACGACGGCGGCATCAGGTACATCGATTCGCAGATCGCCCTATTGCTTGGGCGGCTCAAAGAACTCGGCTTGTTCGACAACACCATGATCGTCATCGCCTCCGACCACGGGGAGGCGTTCGGCGAGCATGGTCTGATGCAGCACGGGGTGTCCGTGTACCAGGATCAGGCTCACGTCCCACTGATCATCAAGTATCCCCACCAGAGGCACTCACGGGTCGTCAACGAGCTGGTCAGCCAGGTGGATGTGATGCCCACGGTCCTCAGCGCGCTGGGCTTCAAGCCACCGAAGTTCACACAGGGCGAGGACCTCCAAGCCCATCAGGGCATCACCCCACGGTTTGTGGTGAGTGAGTCGTTCTCTTGGATGGGCAAGTTCAATCATAGGCTCGAGCGGGTTGAGCGAGCGTTTTTCTCGGGAAAGATGAAGTTCATCACGTCCACCAACGGCAAACGACAGCTTTACGATCTTTCGCTCGACCCCGGAGAGTTACACAACCTTGTCGCCACGGACGCCCTCGAAGCCCAGACTCTCGAGAAGCGTCTAGCCGCCTGGACAAATGACATCCCGTCCAACCCAAACGCCACGCCGAAAGACAACAAGGAAGTCGTGCACGTGCTGCGGTCGCTGGGCTATTTGCAATAGGCGACCGACCGACACCGGCGGGCTTCCAAGAGACGTAACCTGATCAGACTCGACGTAGATTCTCAGACAATCAGGCCAGACCCGCCCTTGGAACAGGGCGGCAAGCGACCGGAGGAAGGCTGCTGAGGATGGACTGGGTCCATCTCATTCGGCACTAGGTATTGCTGGAGGGGGTTTCGTCCGGGGGGTGGTACGGGACTTAGAGTCAGCTGGCAGGTCGTCCGGAAGCACCTGGAGGTGTCGTCGCCGGTGCGGCGGGAAGGTGGTCCGCTGGCGAGGCCGGTGGTGGAGCGGGTCACTTGATCAGTTGGACCTTCGTCTGGGACCCCATGGTTGGCTCCCTCGACTCGTCATATCACCAGACCACGATTTGCGGCCCCCCGACCCCCAAAGTCAGGCGCGCCGGGATCGACAACGACATGCGCGTGCGAATGTTGCACCGACGTCGCAGAGATAGGGGCGAACATCCGGTCGGGTGGCTGGAAGTTGGTTGCCACTGCCTGGAACGGTTGTAGAATGCATGGTCAGATGCGGCAGTTGAGACAGCGATGAACTCCGAACGGCCCGATATCCATGCTCGCCGAAATGGCGTCACTCGGGCCATGGCGGAAGTTTCTGGTGGGCTGTGTTTCTCCCCGGTCCGCTGCTTCCTCGTGATCGCGGCCGAGGCGGTGATCCCAACGGTTGCCCTCATCATCGGAGCGGGCCGCGCTGGCGGTTGGTCCCCTGGCGTCCGTCGCCTGTGTGGGCAGAACGGTCAGGCCGCATGAAGGTCCTCTGCGTCAACCAGTACTTCTGGCCGGACATAGCGGCAACGGCGCAACTGCTGAGCGATCTGGGTGAGGATCTCGCGGCTCGTGGTTGCTCCGTACGGGCGATCGCCGGAAGGGGGCGCTACGCATCGGAACGAGCGGAGGGACTGCCCGGGCGTCAACGGTGGCGCGGAGTCGAGATTCGGCGGGTGCGGTGCACGAACTACGGGCGTGCCAGCACCCTCAGGCGGGTGGCTGACTACGCGAGCTTCATGATGATGGCGGGGGTGGAGGTGGCGTTTGGGGGGTGGAACGGACGCCTTGGGGGCTGGGGACCCTCGGTGGCAAGGGACCCTTTGGCCTCGGCGGAGCCTCGGGATGACAGAAAGGGCCGAGAACCTCAGGACGACGGAGAAAGGGGAGAACGCGGGCGTATCGGCCGTGCGCGGCCGGTGGTGGTGTGCTTGTCGACGCCGCCGCTCGTCGCGGCGCTGGGGTTGTTGGCGCGCCTGCACGGCGCCCGTTTCGTGTACAAGGTCGAGGATCTCTACCCGGACGTGGCGGTGGCACTCGGCATGTTTCGGGCCGGCTCGGTGGCGGCGCGCGCCTTCGGGTGGGCGTCGGCGTTGCTGCTGAGGCGAGCTGACGCGGTGGTCGCGCTCGATGGGGCGATGCAGTGCGCCCTGAAAGCACGCGGGGCGCGGCGGGTGGAGGTGATTCCCAACTGGGCCGACGGCGTGAGCATCCTGCCGGATCAGGCATCCGGTACCAAGTACGTAGG
>JAKALX010000220.1 GCA_021823905.1 Chloroflexota bacterium
CACCACTTCATGCGAGCGCGAGTGTTCTGGAGAGAGTTCGCCAGGGACCCGGACAAGCTACTCGTGGTGATCGATCCGAGAGCGACTGAGACTGCCAAGCTGGCAGACATCCACCTCGCGCTCAGGCCTGGCACTGATGCGCTCCTGCTCAGAGCGATGATCGCGATCATGCTGCAGGAGGGCTGGCATGACCAGGATTTCCTGGATGATCACGTCAGCGACTTCCCGGCGATCCGCCATCTGTTCGAGAATTTCGATGCGCGCGCAGCCCTGGCAGTTTGCGAACTGGATTACGAGCAGGTCAGAGATGTGTGCCGCCTGTTCACGTCCAGGAAGTCGTGTCACCTGAGCGATCTCGGCGTCCTCATGGGCCGGCACAGCACGCTCGTGTCGTACCTGGAGAACGTCCTTCTCGCCGTCTCGGGACGGATGGGCAAGATCGGCGGCAATCGCATACCGAAGTCGGTCGCCAATCTCCCCATACGCGCGACTTCGGACGCGCCGGATGCGTGGCGAACGGTGGCGACGGACTACCGGCAGATCACAGGCATCTACCCGCCCAACGTGATGCCCGAGGAGATACTCAACGACCACCCGGACCGTTTGCGGGCCGTCATCGTCAGCGCCCACAACCCGCTCCGCTCGCATGCCGACACAACCGCCTACGAGGAGGCCTTCGCGCAGCTTGACCTCCTGGTGACGATCGAGATGAACATGTCGGAGACTGCAGCGCTCTCTCACTATGTCCTCCCGGCCCCCTCGGGCTACGAGAAGTGGGATGAGAGATTGACCGGCGGCGGTACGGGGTTCAGGCGGCCGATACTCGAACCTGAAGGCGAACAACTTGAGGAGGGCGAGATCTTCACGCGCCTGGCGGACAAGTTGGGATTGATCCCGGACCTCCCTGGCGGCCTGTTTGCCGCGGCCAGGAGCGGGGACAGGCTGGCGTTTGATGCAGCCCTGGGGAGATTCTTGGCGGAGAGGCCAGAGGCCATCCCTGTGCTGCCCTTCATCCTCGCGAAGACACTCGGCAGGCAGCTGGGCTCAGCGCACCTCGCTTCTTTATGGGGGAGCCTGCGTACGTGGCCGGTGGCGCTGCGAGAAGAGAGGTTCCAGTCAGTCATCGACAAGGCGGGAACAGCCCCGGTACCCATGACAGGAGGCGCAGACGACGAGGAATTTCCGAAACTCCCCACAGCCGATCGCAAAGTCAGACTCAACCTCCCGGAGATGACACAGTGGCTCGCCGAAATCGACCCTGTTGCGGAAAGAGAGCTGCTGGACAGGGATCGGAGCGAGTATCCGTTCATCCTCTCGGCTGGAAGGCACTTCGACCACAACGCCAATACACAGATGCGGGACCCGGCCTGGCTCAAGGGGAAGCGAGCGTGCACGCTCATCATGCATCCCAGCGATGCAGGCCGGTACGACCTGATGAACGGTGAAATGGTCAAGGTCATCACCGAGGCGGGAGAGGAGACGGTCGAGCTCGAAATCGATCCGACCACCCGTGAGGGGTTCACAGTGATCCCTCACGGATTCGGCCTCGTGTACGACGGAGAAGTTCACGGCGTCAACGTGAATCGACTGACCAGGAACACGCACCGCGATCGTCTCGCTGGGACTCCCCTGCATCGCTATATCCCATGCAGGGTGGAGGCGATCAGAAATCGCTAAGCGTTAGGCGTTTCATACGGTCCACCGAAGAAGCAGGCAGACTGGACGGGCATCTCGCTCCTGAGCTCCGACTAGTGCTGCTACGGGCGGGAGATTGCCGATAAGCTCATCTCGGGGAAGGCAGCCTCAGTCAAACGCAAACGTGCCTCCGAGTGATCGTGGCATAGCGGTGAAGGTTCGATACAGAGCCCACGACAGTGGAGCTGCCGATGGCTTCCCGCGGCCTAAGCGCCGGGAGCCGGCGAGCGCGGAGCCGGGTCCTGGCGCTGCCGCAGCAACCGTCACCCCAAACGAGCTGATGCAGACCATCAAGATCTCTCCCTGATGGCGTCCAGAACGAAGTTCGAAGCCTCGGAAAGGAGCCCCGACGGCCGATCATGTCGCGTTCCTGGCGGGAGTGACGGCGTGCGCTAGGCCCGCGGATGCACCCCTTGACGCCCGTCAACGACTGGGTGGTGCTCTGCGCGTGCGACAATGGTGACGAGGGACGAAGAAGTCGTCCCGTCAGGAGGGTATTGGGAACACAGCGACAGGCAGCTCAGGCGCTCACGCCTCGCGCCGACCGGTCCAGCAAGGTCCGCCTCGTTCCGCTCGCGCAGCTGCGGGCCGCGGCCTGGAACCCGCGCTTCATCAACGAAGCCTCGCTTGAGGCGCTGCGCACCTCGATCCGCACCGACCCCGACTTCCTCTGGCTACGCCCGGTCCTTGCGCGGGCCGACGGCACGGTCTACGCCGGCAACCAGCGGCTGCGTGCTGCCCAGTGTGAAGGGCTGGAGGCGGTTCCCGCAGTCCTGGAGGATCTTCCGGAGACGGTGGCCAAGGCGCGCGCCCTGCGCGACAACGTCCAGGCGGGTGAATGGGTGGTCGATGACCTGAACGCCCTCCTCGAGGAGTTGGCGCGCGAGGGCGTCACGGCGCAGGCCGTCGGCCTCAGCGACGACCAGCTGGACGAGATCGTGAGGGAGCTGCAGGTCCCGAAGTCGCGACCTGACCCGGACGAGGTGCCGCCGCGAGCAAGCGAAGGACGGAGTCGTGTCGGCGACCTGTGGGTGCTCGGCGACCACCTCCTGCTCAATGGCGACGCCACGCAGGCAGCCGACGTCCAGCGGTTGTTCGACGGCCGGCGGCCACGCCTGATGGTGACCGACCCGCCGTACGGGGTCTCGTACGACCCGACATGGCGGACCGTCGTCGCCACGGTGCGGCAGACCGGTGCCGTCCCCAACGACGACCGCGTCGACTGGCGCGAGGCCTTCCGCCTCTTCCCAGGCGATGTTGCGTACGTGTGGCACGCCGGGGTGCATGCCGCCGCGAGCGCTGCCCAGCTCGAGGACTGCGACTTCGAGCTGCGAGCGCAGATCATCTGGGTGAAGCAGTCCCCGGTGCTGAGCCGGGGGCACTACCACTGGCAGCACGAGCCGGCGTGGTACGCCTGCCGCCGTGGCCAGAGCGCGGGATGGCGGGGCGGGCGCCGGCAGAGCACGGTGTGGGAGATCCCGAATCTGAACGCGGTGGGGGGGAACCGTGGGGAGGAGAAGACGGGACACGGCACGCAGAAGCCGGTGGCGTTGATGCGGCGCCCAATCGAGAACCACACCCGCCGGGGGGAGTACGTCTACGACCCCTTTGTGGGCTCCGGCACCACCATCGTTGCCTGTGAGCTCAGTGGCCGGCGCTGCCTGGCGGTGGAGCTCGACCCGGACTACGTCGACCTCGCCGTCCGCCGCTGGGAGCGGTTCACAGGGAAGGAGGCGCTCCTTCATGGCACGACCTAGCAAGCTAACGGCCGACCTCCAGCGGCGCGTCGTCGAGGCGATCAGCCTCGGTGCCACACTGGAGCACGCCGCCCAGTACGGGCCGATCGACTACGCCACGCTCCGCCGCTGGGTAGTGGCTGGCGAGAAGAACCCGGGCACGCCGTACGGCGACTTCCGGATGGCGGTGCTTGAGGCGGAGGCGCGGGCCGTGGTCGTCTGGCTTGCCCAGATCGAGAAGGCGGCCCGGGACGGCGACTGGCGCGCGGCTGCCTGGAAGCTCGAGCGCCGGCACCCGCAGATCTACGGCCGCAGCGTCCACGAACTGACGGGCGCAAACGGTGGCCCGCTGGAGGTACGACCCGTTGACTACCGCACTCTGGTTGCCCCGCTTACGTCCGGACCAGTCGCAGATCAGCCAGCACCCCGCGAAGACGAAGGTCCTCGCGATGGGGAGGCGGTGGGGTAAGACGGTCCTGGGCGGCACCTGTGCGCTGGTGACCGCGAACGCAGGAGGGCACGTCGCCTGGGTGGTGCCGACGTACCGAAACGGGGCGCCGCTGTGGCGCTGGTGCGAGCAGCAGCTTGCGCCCCTGCGTGCCAGCCGTCAGGTCCGCTTCAGCCAGTCCGACTGGATCATCCAGTTTCGGGGGGGCGGCTTCCTGGGCATCTACTCGGCCGACAACGCCGACGCGATCCGGGGAGAGGCGTTCGATCTGGTCGTGCTCGACGAGGCTGCGCGCATGGCCGAGGGGGTCTGGACGGACGCGATCCAGCCGGCCCTGGCCGACCGCGACGGCGATGCCATCCTCATCTCCACACCGCAGGGACTGAACTGGTTCTGGCGGGAGTGGTGTCGGGGCCAGGAGGACGGCCGCCTGGTCGCCTCCTGGCAGGCGCGCTCGGCCGCCAACCCCATTCCCTCCATCCAGCAGGCCGCCGAGCGGGCCGTCGACCGGGTGCCCGAGCGGAGCTACCGGCAGGAGTGGCTGGCGGAGTTCGTCGAGGACAGCGGCGCGGTCTTCCACCGTGTCCGCGAGCGTGCCACCGCGGAGCACCAGGCGGATCCTGTGTCAAGGCACGAGTACGCCTTCGGGGTGGACTGGGGCAAGCACGACGACTGGACGGTGATCACGGTGGTGGACATAACGCTGAAGGCACTCGTCCATCTCGAACGCTTCAACCGCATCGACTACCAGCTCCAGCTAGGACGGCTGCGGAGCCTAGTCCAGCGGTTCGAACCCGTCGTCATCAAGGCCGAGGTCAACAGCATCGGGGAGCCCCTCCTCGAGGTGCTTCGCAACGAGGGGCTGCCGATCGTTTCGTTTACGACTACGAATGCGACCAAGCAGGCGATCATCGAGGCACTCGTGCTTGCCTTTGAGCAGGGCGACATCACGATTCTTGACGAGCCGGTCCTGGTGAACGAACTGCTCGCCTTTCAGATCGGGCGCCTCCCTTCGGGTGCGTACCGTTATGCGGCGCCCGCAGGCATGCATGACGACTGTGTGATCAGCCTCGCCCTCGGCTGGAGCTGCGCTCGCAACGCCGGCTGGGACTGGGACGACATCTACAGACTCACTCCGTGTGGTGCCTGTCGCCGGAAGTACGTCAACCGGGACGGCAAGAGGCGCTGCCCGTACTGTGGCGGTGCGCCGCTGCTCCGCACGGGCTGATCACGCCGCTTTCAGGGCGAGGTCCCTGGGCCCGGGTCCCGCGCGAGCCACGTGTTGGGGGACCAGGGCGCGGCCCGTTGAACGAGCGCGAGCCCCTGAAGGGGCTCGCATGGGCGCGCCGGTGTGGCGTCGGCAGGCCGGTTAGCTCAGTGGTGCGAGCTCGTCCTCCGCTTCGTGTGGATGGCCCTGCGGGCATGCCTGCGGCTCCTCGCCGGCGGGGGCGAGGAAGCTCGCCTGGCAGGCCGAGCAGAACCACTTCGTCTCCCCCTCGGGCACACCGCGCTGGTTGGGGACCCGCTTGAGCTGGCGCACCGCCTTGCCGTTCTCGCTCTTGGCCTTGGCTGCCTTCTTCTCCTCCTTCGCCTTCGGTCCGGGCTCAGTACCTTCGACGCTCCAGAAGCGCCAGCCGTTGCAGGCGGTGCCTCCCATGACGGCCGAGCCGGCCGCCGAGAGGCTCCGGTAGATCGTCTTCCCGTCCAGCTCGTAGCCCGGCTTGCCCGCGTCGTCGACGAGGACGAGCGCGGCGTGGTGCTGCCCCTTGTAGCGAGCGACGAGCTTCGTCCCCGCCGGCAGGTCCCGGTTTGTGATCGCCATGATTTCCGACCTCCTTCATTGGTCGGTGGAGATAGCTCACTCCTGTTGCGCAGGAAGTCAAATGCCTCTTGCAGAGGACTTGCTATCTTCGCCGGAACGAGGGAGTCATGTGTCCGGGCCGACCGGCCCGGGAGGGCTGCGCATGGCCACGCTGGACGACCAGATCGCGACCTACCTCGCGGCGATCGAGGTGGAAGGGAAGACGCCGAACACGCAGGCGAGCTACGCCAACTCCCTGGCGGACTTTCGGAAGGCGGGCCGCCAGCTCGGCTTGCCGGAGGCGGCAGAGGAGTATCGCGTTGGCCACGTCTACGCCTTCCTCGGCGAGCTCCGCCGTCGCGGCTACTCGGCCTCCTACCAGCACCGTCGCCACCGCGAGGTGAAGGCCTGCTTCTCGTGGCTCAAACGCATGGGGATGGTCGAGGAGAACGTCTTCGCGAAGGTCCCCCTCGTGAAACGTCCGTTGCTCATCAAGCCGCCCTTCAGTCCGGCCGACGTGCAGACCCTGCTCGACAGCCAGGACCAGGAGACGTACGCAGGCGTCCGGAATGTCGCCCTCATCCTCTTCCTCCTGGATAGCGGGGTGCGGGCCTCCGAATGTGTGGCCCTCCGGCTTTCGGAGGTCGACTGGGAGCGGCGACGGGCGTTCATCCGTCACGGCAAAGGCGAGAAGCAACGCTGGGTCGGGTTCGGCGAACGGACGCGCGGCGCGCTCGCGAACTA
>JAKALX010000221.1 GCA_021823905.1 Chloroflexota bacterium
ACTCCGCTCTGCGAGCGCTACCCACCACAGCGCTCGCAACTCCGCCTGAACCAGACCTCATCCCTGGGATCTGGTCGCAGCGCTCCAAGGTCATAAAGGTGACATGGTGATACCTGGTACCGATTCTTCATATCTTGAGCGGCCCAAATTAGTTGACTAAGACCTTCGAACATACATCGGGAGACTAGGACGGTGTCCTTAAGCGGACTGAGGCGCTCGAGCGAGTAGGCGTGATCGATCTGTTTTGAGAGGAAGCAGAGCGACATGAATCCGAAATCGTCGCCCCCGCGAAGCTTGACTGCGCCGACTTCAGGCTCCACAGCTGCCCGTATCTTCGCAAACCATAGGAGTAGCTGCGGGAGCCGTCGCTCGGCTGTCTCTTCGTCGATTGGCACTTTCCACCCCCCCTGCCGACACTAACGCTCCCGCCCAGCGGCGCGCCGCTAGAAGCCCGCCCGCTGAAGCAGTTTATTGCGCAGCCCGGACCGAGGCCTGCGCATCTCGCAACCCATCGGGCGCCACTTCGTTGAACTCAAAGGAGTTGGCTCTGACGGTTCGCTTCTCCACGATTTCCGGCACGCGTTCCATGGCACCCAACGGCTCGATCCCCATCGCGGTCAATCGATCAATGAGCTCAGCAAATACTTCCTCCCTATGCAACTGCCACGTCGAAGCAAAGCACCGCCAGAAGGTCCAACCGGCGCGCTCTAGTACTCGCTGGCGTGCCATATCGCGCGGCCATTGATCAGGCCCGTGGAACTCGTCGCCGTCGCACTCGATGGCCAGGCGCACGTCGCCCGCGCCCTCGACAACCATGTCAATGCGATACGCACCCGCCAGCACTTGTGGAATCACGCGGTAGCCATTCGCCACGAGCGCCGAATAGACCTGCCGCTCGAAGCCCGACTCGCAGCGGTCAATGAGGATCGCGGCCTCTTTCTCGGCGGTGACGACGGGCTGGTCGAAATGCTGCAGCAGTGAAAGCCGCAGGTCCCTGTCCGAGAGGTTTGAGGCGGCCACCGAGCGCACGAGGTACATGCGGTCGCGGGCCCTGCTGGCGGCGACGTTGAACCGCTGCTCGAACATGTTGCCGGACAGTGCCTTGCAGTTGCCGGGGGCGACCACCATCGATAGGAACATGATGTCGCGCTCGCTGCCCTGAAACGTCCGCGCATCGCCGCACTCGAAGCGGCGGCGCAGCAGTTCGGCGGCGTTGCACTTGTTGCGAACGAGCGTGTCGATGAGTTTGGCCTGTTCCATTCCGAGAAGTGAGACGACCCCGAGTGTGCGGCCGGCGAGGCCGCCGTTCGCGAGCAGCGCTGTGATTTCGTCGGCGATGAACGCCGCTTCTTCGCGGTTGCAGTCGCGCCGATCGCGCAAGCCGCCTTCGACGTACACGTCCACTAGCGGCGGATCGATGCGTTCGGTTCCCCTGGGAATGCGCAGCGGCTGGATCGCGCCCTTGTAGAACATCCGGTTGGAGTACGCGATGATCGGCCCCACGCACCGGAAGTGCTCGCGCAACATTACCTGCCGGGCCGCGAAGACACGTGCCGCCAGGTCGTAGAGCGACTTCTCCGGCGTCATCTCTTCCTTGAACGGCTGGTCCGCGAGGAACCGGGCGAGCAATTCCTGGATCCGCTGGGCTGCGATGAAGCTGCCGTCGGGTGAGACCTGCTTGTCGTCGCCGACGACCAAGATCTTCTTCCCGCGTAGGATGGCGGGCAGCGCCCACAGGTCCGACTGGCTCGCCTCGTCCACGATGACAAGGTCGAAGGCGCCGAGGTCGGCTGGCATCGACTCCGAAACCTTGGCGTGACTCATGATCCAGCACGGCACGGCACCCGCTGCACTTGTCATGTTGTGGCGCGCATCGCGCCGGTACCGCGTGGCATTGGGTCCCGTGCCCAGGCCGATCCGCCGGATGGCAGTGGCGTAACCCTGCAGTGCTTGGAGCACCCGCGGGGAGGCATTGCGCTTCGTTTCCAGCCACGCAGCGAGCGCAGCCATCTCCTTGTAGAGTTTCGACAGCCCCTGCTCGACGTCGCGCCTTCGTGTCGACAGGGCCAGCAGTTCTTCCCGTCCCTCAATCCGCTCGAGGTGGTGCTTCACACGCGCCCAGGTCCAAGCCCGCCGCCAACCGACCGGAAACGCGGCATCTTCGCCGTTGTGCAGCACAGGCACGGAGCGCACACGCGCCGCGAGCTTGGGCGCCCCGGCGCGCTCCAATCGTGTTGCCGCCTCGCGTACGAATGCAAGCTCCTGATTCAGCCCCTGGATGCGTCGCAGCTCTGTGATGAGCCGTGCGTAGTCAGCGGCGACGCGCTCGGCCGCGAGCTCTTGCTTCCCGAGCGCCTTGTCGACGAACGCAACTAGCGCCTCCGATACCGGGCCCGACGTGCCGCTAAGCTTCGCCTTGAGCGTCGACAACTGGGTCGCCGCCCGTGCGAGGTCCGCCCTGGTCAGATGCGCCAGCAGCTGCGCCCGCACGGCCCCCAGATCCTCAGACGTTCCGCTAAGGTGCTTGACCGGCACCTCGGCAAACACTTCTTCGGCCTTGCGCACCAGGATCACGTCATGGTGCGTGGCGAGGCTGTGTGCCTTACGCGCGGCCGACGCGACCATCTCGATGCGACGCAACTCTTCCACACCACCTTCGAGCTTTGGCGCGCCAAGCGCCGCAGCGAACTGGTTCCAGCGCACCACAAACGAGGTGACGCGGAGGTGCAGGTCCAGGAATCGCTTGACGTGCAGCCAGTCGTCAGTGGTCGAGGGCGGCAGGCCGGCAACCTTCACCTTTGCGACCGCTTCCTTGACATCGGCGTTTCCGAGCGACATGAGCCCAAAGGGTTTGCCCGTCTCACAGGCGCGCTGCACGGCTTCGCGAACCTTGGGTAAGGCAAGCGCCTCCGGCGGCATCTCCACAGGGCGTTGCAGGAGAGCCGCGCGTGCTTCCGCCAGACCAGCCATCTCCTCAAAAAGGGACTCCAATGCGGCGCGCTCGGCCTGAAACGATGCCAGCCGGCAGCTCAGCCGAAGCTGATGGGTCCACGGCTCGCCCAGCTCATCGAGTTCAGCGAGGACCCTGCGCGCAGAGTCGATGGCGGCCAGCAGTTGCCGCGCAGCGTCGAGAACCTCTGGCGTGGCCGCTCTCAGGGCCAATAATGCGCCCTGGTCTACCTGGCGTTCGATCTCGTGCATGCGCTTCAGTACGTCGTGGAGCTGCGCGACATCGCCCGGGGACAACAAGTTGTCGGCCGCGGCCACGCGCGATTGAACGTACGCCAAATCGCTTCCGAGGTTTCGGCGCATCTCGCGCAGGCGTCCGCCCTCTTCCTCCGTCAGCGCCGGCGCGTGCTCGGGCGTGAGGTCCACTACGTCATCGAACCAACCGTGTTCGGTCTGTCCGCCAACAACGAGCTCGGCAAGCTTCTGCGCCCGCATCACCTGACCGTCGATATCCACTTCTGCCAGCTGTGCCATCGCGATCTCGTCGACACGCCGGTCAATGGCCGCCAGTTCCGCATGAGCGCGGTCAATCTGGCTCTTACGGTGTTCGATCTCCTGGCGGGCAAGCTCGGGATTGAGCTGCGAGACACGCGCCTGGATCGCGTTGATAGCGCCTTCGAATTGCCGGAGGCTTGCACGGTCGCCGGTCAGCAGTGCCACCGTCAGCGGACGGACATCTTCCGGAATCAGGTTCTGGAGCACTTCAAGCGCCGGCTCACCTTTGGAGGTCACGAGGACGCGCCTGCCCGTGGCCAGGTAGTGGCAGATGATATTGGCAATCGTGTGCGTCTTGCCGGTGCCAGGCGGCCCTTGGACCGCCACGCCTTCGGCCTGGTCCAGCTGCTGGACGATGGTGACCTGTTCCTGGTTGTACGGCAGCGGGAAGTACAGCTCCCGCACCTCATCGCTGCCGCGGTCGGTGCCGCGGCTGGACAGGCCGCGGAATCCGATGTTGGCGAACGGGACCGGATCATCCGACGGGACGGTCACGAGTGCAGCCGGTCCGCCCGGAATGTCGCAGCCGTCGACTAGACGCTGCTTGAGTCGGTGCAGATCGTCCAGGAGGTAGTTGTTCGTACGGGGCCGCGTGAACAGCGCCCAGGCATCGGTGACGACGAGATGCTCGCCAGCCGGCGGCACCACGCTGTCGCTAACCGGCAGCGGCCGATACGCCCCGCGGCTATCCAGATTTCCGGCAGCAAGCTTCAGGACGTCGGTGTAGGAACCTGGGTCGAACGGCGTGACGGGTCGTTCCTGGTTCCGCTCGAGCTGCTCGCGCGCCGCCCTCTCCACGTGCGCAGCACCTCCGCCCAGACAGACAGCAAAGGCGTCGCCCTCGTAACGGGTGTCAGTGGCTCGCGGCCGCAAGAACAGGGCCATCGTCGGCTCGTCGAGCCCCACCTCCATCTGCTGGGTCAGCAGCGGGTACTCGAAGTCGAAGTGAGAGACCTTGTCCGGCGAATTCTTCCAGCTCAGTTGCCAGGTGGCGACGCCAACACCCCATATGAGTTCGGTAGGGTTGGCCGTTTCCTCGGCCTCGAGCTGGTGCTTGATCGCGAAGAGGTCGCCGTACAGGTCGATGCTCCGGCGGCGCGGCTTCTCACCTTCGGCCCACGCTTCCCACAACGGTGTGTATTGTGCCAGCACTTGCTCGAGCGCCGCGCGGCCACGCCGTTCGAGTTCCGCTCGTTCTTCCGGCGTCTTGTTCACCGCGGCCGCCGCGAGGCGCCTCTCCATCGCCGCTTCCTCGATGGATGGTTTCGCGCCGTTCGGGTCGGCGCTGACGCGGATGAACCCGCTTACCGTTTCGTCGAGCGCCGGCGGTTTGCTCGCCTGCAGCCGCTGCACGCGCAGCCATAGGTGATCGCCCTCCACGTTGACGTCGAACTCGACGCCGGGCAGTCCTGTCAGGTCGGCGGGACGCTTGAGGAAACCCTTAGCGTTTGCCAACCGGAAGGCGCGAGGGTCGATGTCCTTGGCTTGCTCCTCGATGTAGTCGAGCAGTCGCGTAAGCAACTCGCGCGGATTCACAGTATGTCTCCTTGCTCCGCGCCGCCAGCATTGCGCTTGAACCTTCTTGAATCCGACTGCATCGAGCCGCCCCTCGTCACACTACTGCCTGTCAGTTTGCTACCCAACGCCTCCATAGGTTGCTAGGCCGCCTACAATCCCGACTCCGTTGAAGTCTCGCCTGCTGGTGAAGGCAGGGGTTGTGCTGGCTGGGTTTCGCGAGCCTTAGCTTCATCTAGCGTCCGGAACCTCTCCGCCAGTTCGTGGAACTGCTTGACACCGCGGATCACTGCGAGACCGGGCAGCGGCTCACCACTGGCACGGTTGGGAATATAGGCAGTAACTACGCCGATAAGCATGCGCTCCCTGACAAAGGCAGGGCCGCCGCTTACCCCGTTGATCGCGACCCCATCGACGAGGTACGCCTCCTCCGCGGCCAGCCACGCACTGATGTGTCCGGAGAAGAAGCACAGACTTGCTTGGGGAATGGCCGGGTAGCCAAGCCAGCCGAGTTCCACGCCAGCCTTGAAGAAATTGTCCTTTGGCGTCAGTGGCAACGCTGCCGCCGGAAGACCCAAACCTCGCCGCTCGAAGACAATCGCGGCGGTATCCATGGCAGCCTGAGTGTTGATCGCACGATCCGAGCTACGCAAGATGACCGTCTTCCCTGATGCCTGGTGTTCGATTCGGATCGGCTCTTCCCAGTAGTGGGCGTGGCTAATGACATGTTCAGCGGTGGCGATCGCGCAGAGTCGGGTGCTCGCACTGGTTGACACAAGGAATCCCGTTCCTGAGCCCTGAGGCGTCCAGATTCGGACCACGTAGGGAGCGAGATACTCGACCACATCGAACCACTGGACCTCGTTCACAGTGACCTACCGGACGGCGTCATGCCGAATGTGCAGTGGGATCGGGTATTGGAGACCCTGCGAGAGAGACAGCCTACGTTGGGGTAGCGGGATGGCGTCGCGTGATTCCGACCTCCGTCCATCGTTCTTGTCGCACTGTCGCCCAGAGGCCCTTCTTGAGGCGTTGGGCTGCGCAGACCGCAGTAGAGCTCTGAGCGAGCGGGCAGCGCGTCAACCCCTGGCGCCTGACGGGTTGCCGGCTCATCGACCACTGCTGTCCTCTCGATGCACGGTTGATTCCTCGGGTGCGTCTCAGGAAGTCTACACCCGTTGACAAGAGGCGGTGCCCACAACTTGACACCGACGGCGGTGCAACCCGACTCGCGCCTGACGAGCGTTGCTCACGCCTCGGGCGATGGGAGCGTGCGGCGGCGGTAGGGGGCGTAATCGGGGACGAGGCGGTCGTACTCCTCGTCCATCAGCGGCGAGGAGATCATGAAGTCGGCCGAGGCGCGGTTGCAGGCCACCGGGATGTTCCACACGACCGCGATG
>JAKALX010000222.1 GCA_021823905.1 Chloroflexota bacterium
GAGATCGGCGAGATCAGGTCGCCGAGGTGCTCGGCGGCGGGCGCCGCGGCCAGCTGCTTGTCAGCGCGCCTAAACCTCAAGGAGGTCGGCCTCCTTCTTGCGCGCTTCGGCGTCGATCCTGGAAACGTGGCTGTCGGTGAGCTTCTGAAGCTCTTCCTCGTGGCGTTTGATGTCGTCCTGAGAGATGTGGCCGTCCTTCTCGGCGCGCTTGAACTCGTCGTTCGTGTGCCTGCGGACGTTGCGGACGGCCACGCGCGCCTCCTCGGCTTTGGCGTGGACCATCTTCACCATCTCCTTGCGGCGCTGCTCGGTGAGGGGCGGGATGGGGAGGCGGATCACCTGCCCGTCGATGGCGGGGTTGAGGCCGAGATCGGATTGCTGGATGGCCTTTTCGATTGCGCGGACAGCGCCCCGGTCCCACACCTGGATCGTAAGGAGGCGGGATTCGGGAGCGTTGATCGTGCCGAGCTGCTTGAGGGGGGTCGCGGCCCCGTAGTAGTCGACGTGCAGCGTTTCGATGAGGCTTGGGTGGGCACGGCCGGTGCGAATGCCGTTGAGCTCGCGCTTGAGCGCTTCGACCGCCCCGTCCATGTGCTCATCGGCGCGCAGGAGGATCTCGTCGGGGTCAACCATTGCATCTGCCTCCGGGGCACGTGCCCTAGATGTTGCGAACGGGTTCGCTCTCGGGTTGAGAAGCGATCAGCGTCCCGACGTGGTCGCCGCGCAGCGCGCGGTAGATGCCGTCGGGCGTAGCGACGTCGAACACGATGATGGGCAGGTGGTTCTCCATGCACATGCTGAGGGCGGTGATGTCCATCACCTTGAGGCGTCGCTGGATCGCTTCGAGATGGGTGAGCTCGTCGTAGCGGCGCGCCGAGGCGTCCAGCGCCGGGTCGGCGGTGTAGACGCCGTCAACGCCGTGCTTGGCCATGATCAGGGCTTCGCAGTCGACCTCGATCGCGCGCAGGGCGGCGGCCGTGTCGGTTGTCATATAGGGGTTGCCGGTGCCGGCTGCGAAGATGACGACGCGTCCTTTTTCGAGGTG
Organism: Chloroflexota bacterium; assembly: GCA_021823905.1. Classification (GTDB taxonomy): domain Bacteria; phylum Chloroflexota; class Dehalococcoidia; order Tepidiformales; family Tepidiformaceae; genus JAKALX01. The sequence goes on from JAKALX010000222.1 coordinate 1,046, forward strand.
GCGGATCGCGCGGCGGCGGATGTAGGGCTCGGCGACCTGGGCGATTGGGAGAGCGGTTTGCGTGCGGACGATGCAGCCGACCTTCTCCAATGCGTCTTGCAGGGCGAGCGCGTTCATGATCGTGGCCAGCATGCCGGCGTAGTCGGCCGTGGCGCGATCCATCCCCGTCTCGGCGACGGTGGCGCCGCGCCAGAAATTGCCGCCGCCAACCACGACGGCAACCTGGATGTCGTCGCCGATGGCGCGGCAGATCTGAGTCGCGAGCAGCTTGGTGGTGCGAGCGTCGATGCCGAAAGGGCGATCGCCCATGAGGGCTTCGCCGCTGAGCTTGAGGAGCACCCGCCGGTACCGACCTCGCACCTGATTGCCCCTTTCCGTGGTCAGCGGCCGAGCTCGAAACGGACGAAGCGGCGAACGCGGATGTTCTCGCCGGTCTTCGCCACCGCGTCGTGGATGAGGTCGCCGATGGTGCGGCCCGGATCTCGGATGAACGGCTGCTTGACGAGACAAACTTCCTCGTCGCTGCCTTCGTGGACCGCGGTGCGATCCTCGGGGCTGACGACCGCGGGGTTCATTGCGGCGATCTGCATGGCGATGTTGCGCGCGAGGGAGCGGAAGTCGTCGGTGTTGGCGACGAAGTCCGTCTCGCAGTTGATTTCGACGAGAACCCCGATGCGGCCGCCGGCGTGGATATAGCTTTCGACCACGCCGTTCGAGGTTTCGCGGTCCGCGCGCTTGGCGGCGGCGGCGACACCCTTCTCGCGGAGAATCTCCCTGGCGCGGGCGGCGTCGCCGCCGGCCTCTTCGAGGGCGCGCTTGGCGTCCATGACGCCGGCGCCGGTCTCTTCGCGGAGGGCTTTGATCTGTTCGGTGGTAACTGCCACGGCTGTCGTCCTACTCCTGGTTCGGTTCGTGGGCGGCGGCCTGCGCCTCGGCCGAGATCCTGGTGACTGTTTGTTCGAGCTCGGCGGCGCCGGTTGCCGCTCCCTCGTCCGGGGAGGCCGAATACGAGCCGCTGGCCATGCCCGCCTCTGCCGCCGCGCGAACCATCTCGTCGGCGTTCACCCCGGCTCCCGCGCCGGACTCGCGAGCGGCGCGTCCTTCGATGGCGGCGTCCGCGACCTTGCCGAGAATCAGCTTGATGGCACGAATGGCGTCGTCGTTGCTGGGGATCGGGTAGCTGATCGGGTCGGGATCGCAGTTCGTGTCGACCAACGAGACGATCGGGGTGCCGAGGCGGGCGCATTCGGCGACCGCGATCGCTTCCTTGACCGTGTCGATAATGAAGACCGCGGCGGGGAGCCGTTCCATGTTCTTGATGCCGCCGAAGTAGCGGTTGAGCCGCTCGATCTCGTTGGAGATGTCGAGCTGCTCCTTCTTTGTCAGGCGCGAGTAGTCGCCGCGCGCGGTTGCCGCCTCCAGGGTGTGGAGGTGGCGGACGCGGCTCTGGATGGTGCGGAAGTTCGTCAATGTGCCGCCGAGCCAGCGGTTGTTCACGTAGGGCAGGCCGGCGCGTTGCGCCTCGATCTCGACCGTTTCGCGCGCCTGCTTCTTCGTCCCGATGATGAGCACGTCGCCACCGTTGGCGACGACGTCGCGGATGAAGTTGATCGCGTTGTCGAGCCGGGTGACGGTCTGTTGCAGGTCGATGATATGGATGCCGTTGCGCTCGGTGAAGATGAACTGGCGCATCTTCGGGTTCCAACGGCGCGTCTGGTGGCCGAAGTGAACGCCGGCCTCCAGCAGTTGTTTCATGCTCACGGGCGTGACCAGGGGATGCCTCCAACGTGGCGGCGCATAGATTTGCCCGGTGAACCGGGCACGCGTCGCCCAAAACAAAGCGGAACCCGTTAAGCATAGCCCGCCGCGCATCTCCGCGGAAGGCGGCCGGGCTCGGGCATCAAGCCGGGTTTTCAGGCCGGAGGCCCTCGTGACCGTCGAACACGGGCGTTTCGGGTGGTTCGATGCGGGCACGGTGGCCCGCGGCTACCGTGCGTCGGGCCGGCGAATGGAGCCGGGGCGTTTCCCGGACATCACCTATTGACGGGCGCGGGCCCGTTTCTGTAGCGTGCACATCAAGAAGGAGGTGATGCGCATGGATAGTCACAGTCGTAGGTACGGCCGAACCCTGGCGCTGGAGGTGGCCTCCTCCTAGGACTTCGGTCTTAGCTACGAAGGGGCCCCGCGAGACTCATGCGGGGCCCCTTTTTATTGCCCGGAATTTCGTCCATGAACCAGCCCGCATTCGACCCCCGGTGCTTCCAATCCGCTCTCACGACCGCCACGGTTGGCCGCTTCCTGATCTATCGCGAGCGGACCGAAACCACGATGGAGCTTGCCCGCCGGGAGGCTCACGAGGGCGCGCCGCACGGGACGCTCGTGCTGACCGAGGAGCAGACCGCCGGGCGTGGGCGCAAGGGGCGGAGCTTCCACAGCCCGCCTGGCGAGAACCTCTATTTCACGCTGGTGCTGCGGCTGCCCCTCGATCAGCATCGGCGCCTGCCCGTGATTGCGCCCGTGGCCGTGTGCGCGGCGGTGGCGGCGGAGGGGGTCCAGGCGCGAATCAAGTGGCCGAACGACATCTGGGCCGGCGAGCGCAAGCTGTGCGGGATGCTGATCGATGCCGAATTGACCGCTGACGGCGCGCTCGCCATGCCCGGGATCGGCATCAACGTGAACGGAGACCCAACCCGCAACCCCGAGCTGGCTGCCATCGCCACGAGCGTCGCCCGCGAGCTCGGCCACCCCGTGGCGCGCGAGGAGCTTCTCGCGCACGTCTGCAACGAGCTCGAGGCCGCGATCGACTCGCCGCCCGGCGAGCTGATGCTTCGCTACCGCGTCATGAGCATGATCCTGGGGCGGCGGGTGACGGTGCTGCCGGCCGTCGGCGAGCCCTTCGAGGCAAACGCGAGCGAGGTTGCCGGCGACGGCTCGCTCGTCGTAGTCCGCGACAACGGCCTGAGCGAGCAGCTCAACGCGGCCGAAGTGAGCCTGAGGCCGGTGTAGGCGTCGGCGCATTGCGTTCGTGGCTGCGCCCCGGTTTTCCGGGTGATTCGCCGATGAATCGATGTGGCCTATCATGTTTCCACACACTATGGCCATAAACGCTTCTCTTCCCATGCAACGCAGCCGTGGGATGCGGGACCTTCTGCCTGCCGACATGCGCGCCTTCCGGCGCGTTGAGGACGCCTTCCGGGCGGCCGCGAGCCGCTGGGGCTACGAAGAGGTCCGCACGCCCACGATCGAGACGTACAGCCTGTTCACGGCGGCCGGCGCCCTCACGCCCCAGATGCTTTCACGCGTTTACTCGTTCCTGGACTGGGACGGTTGGAGCGGGGAGCGCGTCGTGCTGCGCCCCGACTCGACCATCCCTGTGGCGCGGGCGGCCGCCGGAGCCGGCCTGGATCTGCCGGCCCGCCTCTCGTACGTCCAGAACGTCTTCCGTTTCAGTGAGAGCGGCGACCGCGAGGACTGGCAATGCGGGATTGAATACCTCGGCGCGCCGGCGCTGATTGGCGACCTCGAGGTGGCCGCCCTCGCTCTCGAGACGTTTGACGCGCTCGGGCTGAAGGCCGAAGTGCGGCTGTCGCACGCGGGGATCACGCGCGCGATCGTCGAAGCGGCGAGCGCGAACGGAAACCAGGCGGACATGCTCGACGCGGTCGCGGAGGATGGACTTGCGGCGGTCCGCCCGGCTGTCGGCGGGTCCAGCCAATTGGCGGCGCTGGTGGAAGTCGCGCTGCGCTCGGGCGGGCCCGAGCTGCTGGCGAATCTGCGAGCTCTTGCCGGGACAGGGCTTCCGGCGGCGCTGGGCCCCATCGACGAGCTTGCGGGGGTTGCGGGGGCGCTGGCGGAGTCGGGCCGAAACGTGATCATCGACCTCGGCATGCGTCGCGGATTCGCCTACTACACAGGTGTGGTGTTCGAGTTCACGGCTCTTGGCGAGACATGGGGAAGCGGTGGCCGTTACACGCCGGCGTGCTCGGACCTTGCGGGGAGCGCCTGCGGACTCGCCCTCGAGGCGTCGCGTCTCGCTGCTCACCTCACAGCCACGACGCGCAAGCGGCTCGTGGTGTCGATCATCCCAAGGACGCCTCCCGACCTCGGCCGGGCGATTTCCGTGGCGCGGGCGCTCCATCGCAGCGGCGTGGCGGCCACGTTGACCGACGACGCGGGCGAATCGGAAATTGTCGTAACCGTCAGCGGAGAACGGCTGCTGACGAAGACGCCTGGCGGCGAGCGCGAGATGGTGGCCCTCGATGACCTGGTGGGCCTGCTCGTCCAGTTCAAATGACCATCAAACTCGCGCTTCCAACGGGCGATTCGCGAGCGTCGGTCGGCGAGATGCTCGAACGGGCGGGGATCCCCGCGCCCGGTTACGAGGCGTCGTCGCGGCTGTTGCGCTCGGTGAACGAAGACGAGGGCTTGACGGTCCGCATCTTTCGGGAGAAGGACATCCCGATCCAGGTTGCGCTTGGCAACTACGATCTGGGCATTTGCGGGGATCTCGCGCTGTTTGAGCTGCAGGTTCGCTTTCCTGAGCAGCGCGTTGTGCGGGTCGGTGGCCTTCCGGGACCACGGACCGAGGTCTGGTTGGCTGCCGCGCCAGAGAGCGGGCTTTCGAATGGTCAGGTCCCCGGCGGGCCCGCGATCGGGGGCGCGCGCATCGCGTCCGAGCTGCCGAACCTGGCAGACATGCTGGCGCTTCACCTAAGAATCCCCGGGTACCACCTGCTCAACGTTTATGGTTCGGCCGACGCCTACGTGCCCGAGGACGCCGACCTGGCCCTTCTTGCCGTCGCGAGTAGCGAGGACGTGGTGGCAAAGGGCATGGCGCCGCTTCACCGGCTCTTCGCGGGCGGCCTCGCGCTTATCGCCAACGCCGACGCGCTGGGGACGAAGGATCTCGGCCCCGTGCTCTCGCGGCTGGCGGCGCGGCTCACGGGCGCCGAGCCCGAGCTGTCGCTTCCAGCCCCGGGCGCCCGAGTCTCGATGACGCCCCGGCCCGAGCGCCGGCGCGACGTGCTCCGGCTCGCGCTGCCGGACGGTCACGCGCAGCGGCACACCTACGCGAACCTGCTCGACGCGGGCCTTCGCTTCGAGGGCTACGAAGAGAAGAGCTACGTCCGGCGGCCGCAATCCGGCATCTCCGGCCTCGAAATCAAGGTGCTTCGTCCCCAGGACATGCCGCAGCTCGTCGCGATGGGGATGTTCGACGTCGCGGTGACGGGAGTCGATTGGCTCACGGAGATCAAGAGCCGGTTCCCGTCCGCGCCGGTGGAGATGGCGGTCGACCTGGGACGCAGCCGCTACAAGATCGGGCCGGTCGTAGACCGGGCGTTCCCGGCGGACGACACGGCCT
>JAKALX010000223.1 GCA_021823905.1 Chloroflexota bacterium
AAGGGCTGACATCGTCGCGGTTGGACGGGAACAACGTCGACATCGACCAGGAAATGATCAGCCTTTCAGACACGCAGATGCGTTACCAGGCGGCTTCGACCGCGCTGACGCAGAAGCTCAGCATCCTGCGCGACGTGATCCGCAGCTAGGAGGCCCGGAATGGGACTGATTACGGCAATGGGAGCCACCGCCTCGGGGCTAGCGGCGCAACGGGTCCGGATGGACGTCATCAGCGGAAACGTGGCGAACATCGACTCGACGCGCACGGCGGACGGAACGGGGCCATATCGGCGGCACGTGGTGCGCCTCTCCGCGGCCGACGGAGGCGCGCCGTTCGCGGAGGTGGTGGACCGTTTCACCTCGGCCGCGTCGACCGGCGTGGTGACGGCTTCAGTAACGACCGACAACGTTACGCCGACCCGCCAGCAGTACGACCCCTCGAACCCGGACGCGAACGCGGACGGCTTCGTGCAGCTGCCGAACGTGGACCTGGTTACGGAGATGACGGACCTGACTTCGGCGAACCGCTCATACCAGGCGAACGCGACGGTGCTGAACGCGATAAAGCAGATGGCCCTAAGGGCTTTGGACATCGGATCTAGGTAGCCGGGATGAGCCCGGATGCGGGAGGCATGGGCATGGGTATGGAGATCGGACCGATTCAGGGGGCGAGCGGCATCACGCAGACTGGCGTCACGGCGGCCGCGAAACCGGCTGCCGGGTTCGCCGACATGCTTGGGCAGGCCGTCCACCAGCTCCAGGCGATCAGCGACAACGCCAACACGAAGGTGAACGCGATGGCGACCGGTCAGAACGTGGACCTGAGTGACGTGATGCTGGCGCTGCAAAGCGAAAGCCTGGCGATGAGCCTGGCGACACAGGTACGGAACAAGGCCGTGGAGGCCTACCAGGAAGTCTTCAGGATGCAGATGTAATGGGACTCGTAGTCCAAGCCACACAGGATCCGTTGCTGACGTTGCTGGCGCCAATCGCGCCGGCGGCCCAGGCGACGGCCGCGCCTGACGTGTTCGAGGCACTCCTCACGGAGCTGCTCGGCGCGCACGGTGCGGAGACCATCGTGGGTGCGGCGCCCAAGGACGCAGCGCCCGCGAAGAGCAGGTTGCCAGGCGAACTTCCGGCCGCCGGTGACACGACGAAGGACGAGACCAAGAGCGCGACTCTGCTCGAAGCGCTCGCGCAACTCCAGCCGGCCCAGGTTGGACCTGTGGCAGCCAAGACGGCCCCGGAAAAGCAGGCAGCAACCAGCTCCACCATTGCGAGCGCCGGCGGCAAGCCGCTGACCGGTGGGGTCGAGGCAGGGCTAGCCGACGCCATGGATGGAGCCAACGCGCCGGCCACGCCCACTGCTGGCGCTTCTCTTGACGCACCAGCGCCGGGACCGGCAAACACGACGATAACGAGCTCGGACGCCGCCGCCACGCCTGTCCCGGCAACCGTTCAACCGAACGGCGCAACAGCCGCACCGGGAGTGGCAAGTACGACGGTGACGAACTCGGGCGGCGCCGCAACGCCTGCCCCCGCCACCCTTCCACCGACTGACGCAACAGCCGCACCGGGACCGGCAAGCACGACGGTGACGAACGCGGACGGCGCCGCAACGCCTGCCCCGACAACCTTTCCACCGGCCGACGCAACATCCGCCCCCGCTCCAAAGGAGCACAGCGACAGCTCGGGGAAGACCGTCCTGCCGCCGGGGATGTTCCGTGCCGCGTTCAGGGGCCGGGCCGATCACGCCGAGCACCCGAACCGGGGCGGCAAGGCTCCGGCCGGAGACGCCCCACCGGAAACGCCGGTTGCGAGCGCGCCTCCCGGAGACGCTCCGCCGGTGACCCAGCAAGCTGCAATCAGCGTGGTCCGCTCTGTCGGGAACGCAAACGACAACGCAGCGACGAACAGCGGCGAGAACGGCAAGGATCCGGGGCAGCCTCAGCCGAAGGCGTCGGCCGAGGGCATCGCTCACTCGAGCGAGCACTCGATCCTGCACCGGGCGGACGAGACGCAGCAAGCGCCTGAAACGGCAGCCCCAAAGCCGGCTCCGCAGGCGCAACTGCCCGAGGCAGCCCGCCAGGTCATCCGGGCGGTCGTCGAGCGCGCGGAGCAGGGTGGGGGCGAGGCGAGGCTCCACCTCCGGCCAGAGAACCTGGGCGAAGTCACCATCCGGGTCCAGACCGACGGTGACCACGTTCGCGTGGAGATCCGGGCGGACCGGCCGGAAGCGGCGCAACTGCTGCGGGAACACTCCGTCGAACTGTCGAACATGCTCGGGAACCAGGGACTCAACCTCGGCAACCTGTCGGTCGGGCTCGGCGGGCAGCAGGCCGGCGGGTCTCAAAACGAGCAGCCACAGAGCGCGGCGCCGAACCGGCCGGGCAGCAGCGAATTCGGCGCCCTCATGGGCCTGGGCGAGACGGACGCAACCGATCGCCACAACCTGCTGCGCGCCGCCTACAACCCCGACGGAACGCACGTCTACCGCGTGTAGGAAGGAGTCAAGCCATGGCAGGACTGTCTATCGACCCCGTCACCGGCCTGCAGAATGCTACGACCCAGCCAGCGACGAAGGCTCCGACGAACGACCTGGGACAGGTCGATTTCATGAAGCTCATCATCGCCCAGATGCAGAACCAGAACCCGTTGGAGCCGCAGAAGGACTCGGACTTCATGGCGCAGATGGCGCAGTTCGAGGCGCTCAACCAGATGAAGCTCGTCGCCCAGGGGATGAAGATCCTCCAGGGCGTGAACGAGCTCTCGAGCGCGACGGCGATGATCGGCAAGACGGTCACGGGCAAGCAGGTTGACGCCAGCGGCGCAGTACGCGACCAGGTTGCCCGAGAGCAGTACGCGCTGCCGTTCGCCCAGCTCGACTCGGTGCAGCGCGCGACCGTGACCGGCGACCAGCGGGTGAGGGATGCGATCAACGACGCCCAGAACGCGGGCCGCGAGGTGACCGGAAAGGTCGATCGGGTGGTGGTTGGACCTGACGGCATCCCCTCGCTCTGGGTCGGCGGCAAGGTGCTCGACATGTTCACGATTTCGGGAGTGCAGTAGACATGGCGCTCGACCGCACGATCCCGATTGGGCCGCCGCCAGCCGCAACAGGCGCGGCGGCCGGGCCTGCCAACCGTCCCGGCCCGGTTGCCGGGGCCTCGTTCCAGCAGGCGTTGCAGCGGGCCGGCCAGGGAATTCAGCTCAGCCGTCACGCGCAGAAGCGTGTCGAGACCCGGGATCTTGAACTTGATCCGGCACGGCTCTCGCGGCTGAACACGGCCATCAACCGCGCCGCCGAGAAGGGCGCGCGCAACAGCGTCGTGATGCTCGACGGCCTTGCCGTCGTCGTCGACATCAACCAGCGCACCGTCGTCACGGCGATGAACGCTCAGCAGGGAAAGGAGCGCGTCTTTACCAACATCGACTCAGTCGTGATCGCCTGAATCGAAAATCGTGAATTGTGAATCGTGAATTGAACTCGGGCCGGTCCGCCAGTCGGAGGCCCGATCCGCCCCCACAGTTGGGCGCGAACGAGCGCCCAGGGAAAGGATCGAACCCGCCATGATGCGTGCACTTTTCTCCGCGATTTCGGGGATGAAAACCAACATGTCCTACATGGACGTGACCGGTAACAACATCGCGAACGTCAACACTACGGCCTTCAAGTCGAGCCGCGTGACGTTCCAGGACATCCTCGGGCAGACCATCCGCGGCGCCAGCTCGCCGCAGAACGGCCGCGGCGGCATGAACCCGGCTCAGATCGGCCTCGGCGTCAACATGGGCGCGATCGACAACATCATGAGCCAGGGCTCACTGCAGACGACCGGCAAGCTCACCGACTTCGCAGTCCAGGGCGACGGCTTCTTCGTGGTCGGGGACGGCCAGAGTCAGTACTACACCCGCGACGGCGCGTTCGACATCGACGTCGGCGGGACGCTCGTGAACCCTGCGACAGGCATGAAGGTGATGGGCTGGATGGCCGACGGGACTGGCACCGTGACAACCAACACCGCGCCGGTCTCGATCCAGATCCCGTTCGGGACGCAGGTGAGCGCCAAGCCGACGGCCGATAACACGACTCCGAACCCGCCGGTCTACGGCATGGTGATGGCCGGGAACCTCGATTCCGGCACCGCGACCGCCGGTACCGTCACAAGCACCGTCACGGCATACGACTCGCTGGGCAACGCCCACTCGATCGACATCACGTACACCAAGACAGGTGCGAACGCATGGAGCGTCACGGGCACGGATCCGAGTAGCGCGGCCCCCGCCCCGAACGCGATCGCCGCGCAAACCATCAACTTCACCACCAACGGACTGGTCGACACCACCGCGGGCTCGAAGGGCCTTATCAATGTCAGCCTGGGGACGACAAACGGCTCGACGAACCCACTCGCTTTCACGATTGACATGACGACGCTCACCCAGTTCGCGGGCACGAGCGCAGTGACAACGCGCCTGAACACGGGCTCCCCGGCCGGGGCGCTTGTCAGCTTCTCCGTCGGCGCCTCGGGTGAGATTTCGGGCATCTATTCGAACGGCTCGACGCAGCGGATCGGCCAGCTCGCACTCGCCAGCTTCGCGAACCCGGGTGGCCTCCAGCGCTCCGGCCAGAACCTCTGGAACGCCAGCGCTGCATCCGGCGATGCCATCCTCGGCACCCCCAACTCCGGTGGGCGCGGCTCCATCAGCACCGGCACCCTCGAGGCCTCGAACGTCGACCTGGCGCAGCAGTTCACCAACGTCATCATCGCCCAGCGCGGCTTCCAGGCGTCGTCGCGGGTCATCACGGCCAGCGACCAGCTCCTGCAGGACCTGGTCAACATCATTCACTAGTCAACCGGGTGGTGGGCCCGCCGCCCCGGTAGCGAGCCCACCACCAGGAGCGCCATGCTCGGTCAGTTGAACTTCAAGCGCGCAAACCGCATCGCCAGTCTGGCCATCATCCCGCTGATGGCGCTGGCGATTGTGGTTGGTTCGCGGCTCATCTCGGGGAGGGAGGAGACCGCTCCAGCGCCTCGCGAGGGAACGCTGGTGGTGGCGGACCTGCGGGGCGAGGCGATCACATTGCTCAACCTGGAGACGGGCTCGCAACGTGAGCTGGCGCTTCCGGGACCTCCGCACGAGCTGCTCGCCGCCGACGGCCGGCTGTACGCGACGCTCGGCCGGGGGAACAGCGTGGCGGAGATCGCGCCTGAAGCACCCGGGATCCTGCGGCAGTTGCACCTTGAGGGAGAGCCGCACGGGCTCGCCCTCGGGCCGAACGGGAACCTCTACGTCACGCTCGACCGCGCCGCCGCGCTTGTGGAGGTGGACCGCGGCGCGCTCGCCGAGGTCGCCCGAACCGCGACGGGCGACACCCCACATACAGTCGCCTTCGGCGGGCTCACTGCCTACGTGACGGACTCCAGGGACAACCGGCTTCGTGCGCTTCTTGGCAGCGAGGGCACGGTGGCGACGGGGGCGCTGCCGGAATCGGTGGCGGTCGTGGGCGCCTACGTGGTAACGGCGGACGCTGACGCGGGGACGCTGACCGTGGTGCGCCGCGACAGTTTGCAGGCCGCCCGCACCATCAAGGTGGGAGGGCAGCCGGTGCGGGTCGTCGGGCTCGGCTCAAATCAGGTCGCGGCGACGCTGAACGCGTCGGCGAAGCTGGTACTCGTCGACGTCGAGACCGGCGCGACCGTGAAGGCCGTCCCGGTGCTGAGGCATCCGGACGGGATCTGCGTCAGCCCTTCGGGCGCGTATGTTGCGGTCGTGTCGAATCAGGACAACACGGTACAGGTCTTTCGCCGCTCGGACTGGGCGCTGGCGGCGACACTGGATGCAGGGGACGGTCCGGGGAGCTGCGCGTGGCTGACAATGCATTGACCCGGATAGCGCGCCTTGCAACGATTCCAGGAAGGACTGATTGGCGCGGGGTGAACGATGGCAGCGAGAGCGTGCCAGCTAGGCGGCCGGTTCAGCCAGTGCCCAAACCCGCCGGAGCACGACTGCCAGTACTGCGGGCGCTGGTTTTGCGCGGAACACACGCACCTTGCCGAGGGCCACGAGGCGGTCTGTGCGCGAAAGCAGTGCCGGGCGAAGCGCGACGATCTAGAGGAGCATCTCCGCTACCGCGAGCGTGTCGGGCAACGCAACCGGGCGGGGCTTTGCGGCATCGAAGGGTGCGGACCCCATCCCGGCTACCAGTGTTCACTCTGCGCCGGTTTCTTCTGTGCTCCGCACCTTTCCGACCGGATGTACCCGTTCCACGGGGGCCGGGTGGTGATCGACCGGCCTGTGAGCGTCTGCGCGCGCTGCTGGCGGCGGCGCAAGGTGTGGCGGTATCGCTGATCGCCCCGGCGCGGGCCGTGCGATGATGGCGGGGATGGCAGCTCCAG
>JAKALX010000224.1 GCA_021823905.1 Chloroflexota bacterium
GTCGAGCAGCGCGGTATCGCCGGAACGCTTCGAAAGCTTCTTGTGGTCGGGCCCGAGGATGAGGGGAAGGTGCACCCACTGTGGCGGCTCCCAGCCGAGCGCCTCGTAGAGCTGGATGTGCTTGGGCGCGCTCGAGATCCACTCGTCGCCGCGGATCGCGTGCGTGATCTCCATCTCGGTGTCATCCACAACCACGCCGAGGTGGTACGTGGGATAGCCGTCGGCCTTGAGCGCGACGAAGTCGTCCTGGAGCGCGTTCTCGAAAACGATGCGGCCGCGCACCAGGTCGTCGAGGACGGTCTGGCCGTCGCGGCGCATCTTGAAGCGGACGACGAACTTCTCCCGTCCGGCACGCCGCTCTGATTCGTCCGCCGGGATGTCGCGGCAGAGGCCGTCATAGCCGGGTGGCCGTTTGGCCGCCGCCTGGGCCGCGCGCATCTGGTCGAGCCGCTCCGGCGTGCAAAAGCAGCGGTACGCCTTGCCTCGGTGGATCAGCGTCTTCGCCGAGTTCTGGTAGAGCGCCAGCCGCTGCGACTGGAAGTACGGCGCGTGCGGGCCGCCGATCTCCGGGCCCTCGTCCCAGTCGATGCCGAGCCAGCGCAGGCTCTCCATGATCGCCTCGACCGACGTCTCCTGGAGGCGATTCCGGTCGGTGTCCTCGATGCGCAGGAGGAACTGCCCGCCATTGGCCCTGGCGAACGCCCAGCTGAAAAGCGCCGAGCGGATGTTGCCGACGTGTGGGTCGCCGGTGGGCGAAGGTGCGTAGCGTGTGCGAACGGGTTTCAATTCACGATTCACGATTCACGATTCACGATTCGGGCAGCATGGCCGGCGAACGTGTAGACCAAGGCTATCTTCTCGGGGCCGAGCAAGCGACCGGTGCTCGCGCCGGCCCGTTCGATCCGGAGCGTCAGTGCATGACGCGCGTTCCGCCGGGGGAACGGCGGCCTCAGGCTGCCGGGCCGCTTACTTCGGCGTCGAGTTCGCCAGCGCCGGCGGCTTCCGCGTAGCGCGAGAGTGCGACCAGGAGCACGGCGGACCACTGGCCGTATTGCGTGCCAATCGCCATCGAGTGGACCGCTTCCCGGATCCGCCCGGCCAACGCCAGCGCCAGCACCTGCGCGGCGGCCCGATGGAACTCGCCATGGACATCGCGGAGCATCTTCAATGCCGTTGGATTCAGATCCGCCTTGGCCATCGCCGCAAGCCAGAGGCCAAGGAGGCAACGGTTGTCGGCGCGCACGGCCTCGACCTGCAGGTCGCCACCACCTTCACGCACGGTGTGCTCGAAGGTGGTCCTCCACTCCTCATGGGCCGCGATGGCCTGCTCGAACGAGTTCACGGCGCCTCCGCACGGGCTTGAATCTTGAGCCTAAGCGGGTCAGGCCTGGCGAACGTTGCCAAACGATGACAAATTCGTCCCCCTGCCTGGTAGCGCAGTGAATCCAGGCACGGCGCGGCCGTCCAGAAGCGACGGAGGATGTCAGGGTTCAGCGTTCGAGGCTGGCTGGCACCGGCTCGACGTACTGGAGGGCCGTCTGCTCGAAGCCGAGCGAGCGAACCATCGCGCGGAAATCCGAGGGCAGCGGCGCCGTCACCGTCAGCGTGCCGCCCAGCGGGTGCGGAACCTCGATCCGCCACGCGTGCAGCATCTGCCGGCCCTCGCCTCGCTTTCCGTACACACGATCGAAGAGCACCGGGCAGTTGATCGCGGCCAGGTGCACGCGGATCTGGTGGGTTCTGCCTGTCTCGGGATGGAGCACGAGGAGCGCGTGGTCGCTGTCGCTCGCAACGACCTCGTAGGCCGTACGGGACTCGCGCCCGCGCATCGTAATCGCCATCTTTGTGCGGTCCCCGGGGTGCCGCGCGATGCCCGCGTCGATCATGGCCTTCGCCCGGTCGGGGACCCCGTGGGTCAGTGCCAGGTAGGTCTTGCGCGTCGTCCGCGCTTCGAACGCGGCGCTGAGCGACACCTGCGCGGCGGGCGTCTTCGCCAGCAGGAGGACGCCGCTCGTGTCCTTGTCGAGCCGGTGAACGATGCACGGCCGCTCGCTGTCGAACTGGCCGGCCGCGGGCCCGAGCCGCTCGAGCATCCAGAGCGCGACCGACGGCGCGGTGTCGCCGGGTGCGCCGTGCACGACGAGCCCCGCCGGCTTGTCGATCACAAGCATCACGTCGTCCTCGTATAGCACCGAGAGCTCGAAATCCTGCGGGACAACCGTATGCTCGACCACCGGCAGCTCGAGCGTGAGCGTCGTGCCTTCTCGGACGCGCGCGGACTTTCGCGCCGGCTCGCCGTTGACGCGCGCGTAGCCACCGTCGATCAGGCGCTGGATGCGGGCGCGGCTGAGGTCGGGGAACGACTCGGCGAGGAGCGCGTCGATGCGCCCGTCGTGGCCGGCTACGAGCTCGCGGGAGCTGCTTTCGAGGGTTCGCGAAGCATCGCCCATATCAGGAGCACCACTCCGATGGAGATCGCCGAATCGGCGACGTTGAACGCTGGCCAGTGCGGCACCTGGAGGAAGTCGACGACGTTGCCGTTGAACAGCCGGTCGATCAGGTTCCCCACGGCGCCACCGAACATGAGCGCGAGACCGGCCCGCATCAGGGGATGCGCGAAACCGGGGTTGAACAGATAGACCAGGATCGCGGCCATCCCAATGAGACTGGTCACCACCAGCAACGGCCCCGCATTCTGCAGGATGCCGAACGCGGCGCCCGTATTTCGATAGTGGACGATGCGCAGCGGCCAGGACGGATCGGGCCACGCGTCACCACGAGCAACGGTCTGGCGGATGAGCCACTTCGAAAGCTGGTCGAGGACCACGACGAGCGCCGCGAGGGTGAGGAACCAGGCATCCCGGGGCCGGACCGTGAGCCGCGGCAGCGACAACCGGCGCGCGCTTCGGCTTGTCGCGTCTTCCATGCCCTCCATCCTACGCGATGGACTGGCTCCGGTCGCCGCAATCGCCGAAAGCCTGCTTTCTCCTGCTACCCGAGCGCGGCCAGGAGCAGCGTCAGCGCCTCCTGGCTGATCTGACGCATCACCTCGACGCGTGTTCCGGGGAGCAACACCTCCCGCGCATTCGTGCCGGAGGGCCCGGAGACGGCAATGGCCACGCTGCCCACCGGTTTCGGCGAACGCCGGCTGCCCTGCGGACCAGCGATGCCGCTCTCCGCGATGGCCCAGGCGGCGCCAGTCGCCCGCCGCATCGCTTCGGCGGTGGCGCTCACCCACTCCGGGCTGACGGCGCCATGCGTCCGCGCGATCTCGCGATCGAGCCCGAGCTGCTCCCACTTGTGCGCCCCGGAATAGGGCACGAGTCCGCCGTCGAACCACTGCGACGCGCCGGGGACGCTCAGGATGCGAGCGGAGATCAGGCCGCCCGCCGTCGTCTCCGAGATCGCGACCTTCTCGCCGCGAGCCAGCAGGCGCTCGCCCACCTGCCGCGCCAATACGTCGTCTTCGAGCGGGAACCCCGCCGGAACCTCCATCTGCCGATCCCTCCTGTGGCGCGCATTGTAGGGCGAAACGGGTCGATGCCATCGCGCGTCGCCGCCTGCTACGCTGTCTCATGGCCGAATACCAGATCAAGATCGTCGATGCCTTCACGACAGAGCGGTTTGCCGGGAATCCCTGCGGTGTCGTCACCCGCGCGGACGGACTCGACGACGCGCAGATGCAGCGCATCGCCCGCGAGATGAACCTGAGCGAGACGGCGTTCGTCTTTCCTTCGAAGGTCGCCACGTTCAAGGTCCGGTTCTTCACGCCGCGCGCCGAAATTCCACTTGCCGGGCACCCAACGATCGCGACAATGCACGCGCTCGCCGAAGAGGGACGGATCGACCTTTCAGGAGGATCCACCCGCGTCACCCAGGAGCTCAAGGCCGGGGTGCTGCCGGTCGACCTCGCCCGCGACGCCGACGGGCTTGTGCGCGTAACGATGACGCAGGCGAAGCCCACGTTCGGCGCGATACTGGAGCGGAAGCCCCTGGCCGAGGCGCTCGGCCTCGAACTGGCAGACCTCCGCGCCGATGTTCCGCCACAGGTCGTCTCGACCGGGACACAGCAGGCGATGGTCCCGCTCGTGTCGCTCGACGCGCTGCGCCGAGTCCGCCCCAACCTGTCGCGCCTGGGAGAACTCGAAAGTGCCAACGGCTACTTCGGCACGCACGTCTTCGCGCTGGAGGCGATCCAGGCGCCCCATCGCGCGCACTCGCGGCATTTCTCCGCAAAAGGAGGCATCGCCGAGGACCCGGTCACAGGCAGCGCCACCGGCGGCATGTCCGCGTACCTCTGGAAGCACGGCCTCCTCCGCGAGCCGCGCTATTCGGTCGAGCAGGGACATCCCATCGGCCGCCCCGGCGTGGTCGGCGTCGAGGTCGAAGCTGACGGAGCTGAGCCAACGACGGTGCGCATCGCGGGCAACGCGATCACGGTCCTGCGCGGCGCGATAGAGGCGTAGCATCCTGACGAAGTTGGGTGGTCCGATCTGCTACGCTCGCCCGATGGGAGAGGATCTGGGCTTCGACGAGGCTGAGCGCCTTCTCCGCGAGGCCGAGTTCCGCGACTGCCGCTCGCTCTGGTACTCGTCGAACTACGTCTACGTTGCCCAGATGTGCGCCGACGGCGGCGCCCAGTTCGCCGCGGTCTACAAGCCTCTGCGCGGCGAAAACCCGCTCTGGGACTTTCCCGACGGCGAGCTCTACAAACGCGAAGCCGCGGCCTATGAGCTCTCGCGGCTGCTCGGCTGGCCGATGGTCCCGCCGACGATCGTGCGCGATGGACCGGAGGGGGTCGGCTCGCTCCAGTTGTACGTGCAACACGATCCCGAGCAGCACTTCTTCGTCCAACGCGAGAACGAGGAGCTCATCCCGCAGCTCAAGCGAATGTGCGTCTTCGATATCATCGCCAACAACGCCGACCGCAAGGGCGGGCACTGCCTGCTCGACGAAGGGGGACGAATCTGGGGCATCGACCACGGCCTCTGCTTCCATCCCCAGTACAAGTTGCGCAGCGTCATGTGGGACTGGGTCGGCGAGCCTATCGACGATGCGCTCCTCGCCGACGTCGAACAGGCGCTCGGACACCTCGAATCAGGCGCCGGCGAAGCGACCCCGCTGCTCGATCTCCTGCATCCCGGCGAGCCAGGCGCGCTGATCAAGCGCATGCGCAAGCTGCTCCAGGAAGGCGCCTTCCCACCGCCGGGCCCCAACCGCCACTACCCGTGGCCCCTCGTTTGAATTGCCGATTGGCGATTGCCGATTGCCGATTCTGGACCTTCGACCCGAGAGGGACTCGGACAGCAATGAGCCAAACAATCGGCAATCGGCAATCGGCAATCAGCGCCGCGCTGGCGCGGCGCCCAGCCCTTCGGCGCGCACCTCGCGCGGGACGAGCTGCTCGCCGCAGTGGCTGCAGACGAGCGCGGGATCAGGATCGTGGCCGCATTTCTCGTGGGTCAGACGCACGGGCGGGCCGCCTTCCGGGCACTCCCAGCGGTCGCCCCAGCGCATCATCGAGATGAGCACGGGGTAAAGGTCGCGGCCCTTTTCCGTCAGCCGGTACTCGTAGCGCTCGGGCCGGTCCTGGTACAGCCGCCGGTCGAGAATCCCGTGCTCGACCAGGCTTTGCAGCCGCGTCGCGAGCACGTTCCTCGCGATCCCCAGGCGCGCCTGGAAGTCGTCGAAACGTCGAACCCCGTTGAACGCCTCGCGCACGACGAGCATCGACCACCATTCGCCGATGACCTCCAGCGTCCGGGCCACCGAGCAGTTCATATCCGCGAAACTTGTGCGCCGCATGTCGAAAGTCTAGCACGTGCCGTCGTGCAACTGACCGGCCTCTTTTGCGAATGGCGATTCGAGCGACTCGAACCAACCGGCCCACTCCGATAGACTGCGGTTCACCTTCGCGCCCTTCCCCGGCGCCATCGGAGCTTGCCGTTATGTCGTACGACACCCGCCAGCACAGCCGCGTCATGGTCGACGGTCCCGACCGCGCCCCGACCCGCTCCTACCTCAAGTCGGTCGGCCTCACAAGCGACGACCTCAAGAAGCCGCTCGTCATGGTCGCGCACGGCTGGATCGGCACGATGCCATGCAACTTCAGCCAGCGTTCGCTCGCCCAGCAGGTCATGTCCGGCATCCGCGCCGCCGGCGGAACGCCGATGGAGGTCAACACGATCTCGATCAGCGACGGCGAGTCGATGGGCACCGAGGGCATGAAGGCCTCGCTCATCAGCCGCGAGGTCGTCGCCGACTCGATCGAGCTCTGCGGAATCGGCTACTCCTTCGACGCCGCGGTCGTCATCGTCGGCTGCGACAAGACGATTCCCGGCGGCGCGATGGCGCTCGCCCGCCTCAACCTTCCCGGCATCATCCTCTACAGCGGC
>JAKALX010000225.1 GCA_021823905.1 Chloroflexota bacterium
TGTGTTGAATTGAGCAATCGCGATGTTAGCACTCTCGGTCGGTGAGTGCTAGGCCCCGTGTAAAGGCAATTGCCACGCCCGGCGGCCTCCTCGACACGCCGCCGCTTGCTCCCACACAATCCAGCGCGACTGGAGGCCAGCCATGACAACCATCGATCCCCAGGACATCGCCGTCGAGGAACCCGCCAGCTGCGACTGGTCCGCGCTCGTCGACGATCTCAACCGCCTGCTCCGCCTGAAGACGACGCCGATTGGCATGAAGCTCTTCGCGACTGTCGCCGAGATGGAAGCCGTGCCGAAGATCCGCCGCCCGAAGGGCACGATCCACACCACCGACCAGGTGGTCGCGCAGGCCGCCCGCCTCGGCTGGACGGTTGGAATCACCGCCGCCGATCTCGTTGGCGCGCAGTGCGGCACGGTCATCGGCCTCCAACCCCGGGACGACGCCTGGCTTTCGGGCCGCGGCATGGCCGGCGTCTGGTTTGGCACGATCGAAGACTCCGCCGCCCACCAGCGCGCGATGGACACCGTCGCCTTTGGACAGTACGAGGCCATGGCCGTCTCGCCGCTCACCTCCGGCCGCCTCGACCCGCCCGACATCTGCCTCGTCTACGCCACGCCCGGCCAGATGATCATCCTCATCAACGGCCTCCAGTTCACCGGGTACCGGAAGTTCGAGTGGAGCGTCGTCGGCGAATCGGCCTGCGCCGATTCCTGGGGCCGCGCCCTCGCCACCGGCGAGCCAAGCCTGGCGATCCCCTGCTTCGCCGAGCGCCGCTACGGTGGCGTCAACGACGACGAACTCCTCATGGCCCTGCCGCCGAAATACATTCCGCGTGCCATCGCCGGGATGAAGCGCCTCGCCGGCAACGGCCTCCGGTATCCGATCCCTCAGTACGGGATCCAGCAGGACGTGCGCGCGGGTATGGCCGCCAGCTACCCCGATCGCGCCTGAGGGCTACGCGAAGAGTCTGACGTCGAATCCGGATGCGACGGCGTTCCCGTAGAGCGGCCCGTCAAGCGTCCACAATTGCGCTCCCAGTTCCGCCGCGAGCGCCAGGTAGGCGGCGTCGTAGGCGGAGCGGCGCTGGAGCGCGCGAGCGATTCCAACTGCCGCCACCGGGTCAACCGCGTGGTAGGTGATCCCGAGGGACACGATCGCGTCTCTAGCCGATGCCACGTCTTCCATGCCCAGCGTTCCCCTTGCCAACGCTTTGGCGACTCCGCTGGCCCATTCGTAGGGCATGAGGGTCGGCGCGTGGAGAGCGACTCGGGCACTCTGCCACTGATCCATTGCCGCCACAACGAATGCGCGTCCAGGCTCACGGAGAGTCAACGACAGGACAGCCGCCGCATCGACTACGACGGCTGCGGCCATCGACCGTACGCGCGCGCTTCCAGTTCCTCCCGAACCTCAAACAACAATGCGGTCAGGTCGGTGAACGGCTGGCGCTCCGAGATTCGGTTGAGGGTCTCGATCGCGGCACGCTTCCTCGCAAGTTCCTGCTCCGCGTCTTCCGGCTGAAACTCCGACTGGAGCCGTTCGGCCGCCAGGCTCTCCGGTGTCTTCCCCAGCGCGCTCGCCCGCGCCGCCAGGGCCGCGAACTCCTCGTCGCTCAGTTCGATCGTAATGGTGTGTCCCGCGGCCATGCCTTCATTCTACCGCACGCGGTTGAGGGCTCGCGCGGTCTGCCTCGCCCTCGGAGGCCACCCGCCTTACGCCTCGCGCCCGCTCCCTGTACGCTGTACCGCCATGGGCATCCTCCACGGCAAGAAAGCACTCATCTTCGGTGTCGCCAACGACCACTCCATCGCCTGGGGCATCGCCCAGGCGTTTCATCGCGAAGGCGCCGAGCTCGGCTTCGTCTATACCGTCGAGGCCCTCGAAAAGCGCGTCGTGCCCCTCGCCGAAAGCCTCGGCGTCGACTTCGTCGAGTACTGCGACATCCTCTCCGACGAGAGCACGGCGCAGGCGTTCGCGAAAGCGAAGGAACGCTTCGGCGTTTGCGACATTCTCATCCATTCGATGGCCTACGCCCCCCAGGAGGACCTCAAGGGGCGGTTCGTCGACACCAGCCGTGACGGGTTCCTCCTCGCCCACAACATCTCCGTCTATTCCTTAATAAGTATGGCCCGCGCCGCCCGGCCGATGATGCCCGCCGGCAGCTCGATGCTCGCAATGACCTACTACGGCGCCGAAAAGGTGGTGCCCAAGTACAAGGTCATGGGCGTCGCCAAGGCCTCGCTCGAAGCCACCGTTCGCTACCTCGCCGACGACCTCGGCCCCGAGGGTCTCCGCGTGAACGCGATCAGTGCCGGTCCCATCCGGACACTCGCCGCCTCCGGGATCGGCGGCTTCCGCTCCTTCCAGCGAGCCTTCGCCGACCAGGCGCCCCTCCGCCGGAACGTGACCATCGACGACGTGGGGAACACCGCCGTGTTCCTTTCGAGCCAGGCCGCCGCCGCGATCACCGGCGAGGTTCTCTACGTCGACAGCGGCTACAACATCATGGGCATGCCGAATATCGAGGACTGAGTCCGTGACGATGGTCCAATCGCCGCCCGCGGTGCGAGTCGTGCCGTACGATCCCGCCCGTCACGGCGACGCACCCTGGCGCGTTGTCGCCGCCGTGTTCGAAGAGTACGGATTCGAATTCGCGGTCAGTGACTACGACGCCGACCTCATGGCCCCGCACCAGCACTACGACGGCCACAGCGGCTGGTTCGCCGTCGCCGAGGACTCGGCTGGCAATGTGCTCGGCTGCGTCGGCCTCACCGACGAGGGCGGCGGCCTCTTCGAGCTCCACCGCCTCTACGTCTCGAAGGACGCCCGTCGCTCAGGCGCGGGTAGTGCGCTCACCCAGTGGGTCATCGACCGCGCCCGCGAGCAGGGCGCCCGCCGCCTCGTCCTCTACAGCGACATCCATTTCCGGGACGCCCATCGTCTCTACCTCCGCATGGGCTTCCGCAACCACCGCTTCCGCTATGCCCCCGATCCCTGGCAATCCCGCGAATGGGGCTTTGAGATGACCTTCGCCGGCTGACCGGACCCGGCGGCAATCGACAATCGCCAATCGGCAATCGACAATCCCCCCGTGACTCGCCCCGATCTCGACCGCCTCTTCCGCCCCCAGAGCGTTGCCGTCGCCGGCGCCTCCACCAACGTCGACAGCGCCGGCCACGATTACGTCCGCGCTCTCAAGGAGTTCGGCTTCGCCGGGCCCGTCTACCCTATTAATCCGCGCGCCGACGAGATCGCCGGGTTCAGGGCCTACCCGTCGCTTTCCGCCATACCCGCCGATGTCGACCTGGTCATCTCCTGCATCCCGGCGTCCGGTGTGCTCGACCTCATCGCCCAGTGCCCCGGACGGAACGTCCGCTTCCTCCACCTCTTCACCGGCCGCCTGAGCGAAACCGGCGACGAAGCCGCAGCCGACCTCGAGCGCGAGATCGCCCGTCAGGCCGCGAGCGCGGGCGTCCGCATTCTTGGCCCGAACGGCATGGGCCTCTACCACCCGGCCGGTGGCGTTTCCTTCCGGCCCGACCTCCCGCGCGAAGCCGGGACCGTCGCCTTTCTCAGCCAGAGCGGCAACAACGCCGTCGAGGTGATCGTTCGCGGCTCCTCGCGCGGCCTCCATTTCGGCAAGGTCGCGAACTACGGCAACGGGCTGGACATCACCCCGGGCGAGATGCTTCGCTACCTGGCCGGCGACCCGGAGACCGCCGTCGTCGGCGCTTATATAGAGGGAGTGCCCGACGGTCGCGGTCTCTTCGAGGGCCTCAAAGCAGCAGCCGCCCGCAAGCCCGTCATCGTCCACAAGGCCGGCCGAACCCGCGCCGGCGCCCGCTCCGCCGCATCGCACACGGCCGCCATCGCCGGCGCCGCCGACCTCTGGTCCACCATGCTCCGCCAGGCCGGGGCGATCGAGGCCCGCAACCAGGAGCAGCTCCTCGACCTCATGCTCGGCGCATCGCTGATGCCGACCGCCCGCAACCGCCACGTCGCCGTCGTCGGTGGCGGAGGCGGCCGCAGCGTCCAGTCGGCCGACGCCTGCGAAGAGAACGGCCTCGAGGTCGTCCCGCTGCCCTCGTCCCTGCGCGAGAAGGTCCGGGAGAAGGCGCCCGCCCTCGCCGATTGGATCGGAAACCCCGTCGACCAGTCGATCCTCGCCGGCAGCGGACTCTCCTCCAACGGCCTGCTCGAGCTGATGCTCGCGAGCGGCGAGTACGGCTGCGCCATCGCCAACGTGGGCGAGGACTGGTTCCTCGGGCGCCCGGACGCCGGCGACCGCCTCCAGCACGCCTGTAACCGCCTGGCCGACATCGTCAAGGGCTCGCCGCTGCCCGTCGCCGTCGTCCTCGGCCCGACCGAGACCACGAACGCCGAGCATCGCGCCCTCCTCGACGCCGTCCGCGACGCATTCGTCGCCGAGGGTGTGGCCGTCTACGCCAGCGTCGAGCGTGCCGCCTTCGCCCTTGGCCGCCTGGCGAACTCCTCCCTCCTCCCTCCTCCCTCCTCCCTCACATAAGTGTTTTCCCGAAGTTGACGTCCCCCGCGCCCCCCGTGGTACCGTCATCTCGCGGGGAGGAACGAGAAACCCCACGTGCGCTTTCCACACCACCCGGCGGCTGCGATCGCCGCGTTTGGCGTGATTCTCGCCACACTTGCCCTGAGCCTCAGCTTCGCCGCCGCCTCGAATCCCTCCGCTGCGAGCGCGCCGGCCTTCCACCAGGTCGTGCCCGGCATCGCGGGCGACAGCGCCTCCGGCTTCGGCCAGCCTTCGACCGCAAGCACGGCCACGAGCACAGCCACACCTCCCTCCGGCGCCTGCGCGAGCGGCCACGCCTCCCTCCGCGCCTTCACCGACCCCGGCGCCGCAAGCGTCCCCCGCGACCCCCAGCCGGCGACGCTGTCCTTCTTCAACCTGATGGCGCGTCCTTCGGCCATTCCGAGTGACGCGACCCGGACGGCGCCGCTCGAAACCACCTTCTACACCGTTACGGCGAACCTCGTTTCGCTGAGCATGGGTGCGAACGGCGCCTGGGACATCGTGTTGGACAACGGCGGCGGCGTCTCCATGCGCGCCAGCTTCCCGGCGCAAGGTTGCCTGTCGAGCCTTTCGCCAGAGGACCAGGGAGCGATCAACGGGGCCCGGACGACGCTGCGCACGATTTGCGGCGAGCCCCCGGCCAGCGGCTCACGCGCCCTTCGCGGCACGGCGACAATCACGGGGCCCGGCTACTGGGGGACGAAGGCGATCGAAAACGCCTCTGCCAGCGGCGCCGAGATCGGCCCCGTCTTCGCCTTCCAGTACACCGACAGCGGCTCCTGCGATCCGAGCCACTTCGTGCCCACTCCCACCCCCACCGTCCCGCCGCTGCAGGCCCTCGCCATCGGCGTCGACCGCGACCAGGGAACGGGCTACCACCGCGGCGACACGGTCACGGCCACCGCGCTCCTGATGCCGCGCATCCCCGGCGTCGCCTGCGCCATCCAGTTCGCCGTCCCCGTCGGCAGCGGCTTCCGGGTGGTCACCGATGACCCCGGCCTCGTGACGAAGACGTCCGGCCCCGACGGGATCGTCCAGTGGCAGTTCAAGGTCCCGATGGACAGCGACGCCGGCGTCTCCCCCGGTGGCGGCCGCCTCCAGGTCCTCTGCGAGCAGGGCGCCATCCAGCGCCAGGCCACGGACGCCATCACCATCCGCGTCCCGTGACGAGGGCGCCAGGCGCAAGGCGTAAGCGGCGAGGCCCGATCCTTGGCGGCCGTGAAACCGAGGCCCGACCTGTAGGGAGGGCGTGGCTGGCGGCCATGAAACCGAGGTCCCGACCTGTAGGGAGGGCGTGGCTGGCGGCCACGAAACCGAGGTCCCGACCTGTAGGGAGGGCGTGGCTGGCGGCCATGAAACCGAGGTCCGACCTGTAGGGAGGGCGTGGCTGGCGGCCATGAAACCGAGGTCCGACCTGTAGGGAGGGCGTGGCGCTCGTACCCGCGACATGGTCGTCGCTCCGCCACTCCTGTCCGATCCGAACGGCGCGTCCCAAACCGCGAGGCATCGTGCCGGTGTGGGGCGTCGCGCCCTCCCTACTGGTCGGGCCTCGGATATCGGCCTCGGCTCGAATCCCTCGAAAATAGCCGTTAACCCAATCGGCCCATCTTGCGTTTCCATGTCAGCGGGAGCCCCATGCCCGTCGTGGGGCGTCCCCGAAATTCGTCGAAAGGCATTGACCGTTGCCCAGCACGTTAGTACCTTTCGCGAGACTTTACCGTCGCCCGGAGTCCCGGGAGGCGGTGCGTCGTGTTCTCCAGAGTACGCCCCAATCAGGAGGGCCCTTGAGCCGCAAAGACGCACAGCTCGCCGACGCCACGCCCTCCCCACGGGTCAGGCCT